>DATKWX010000065.1:0-18959 GCA_035529355.1 Bathyarchaeia archaeon | reverse complement strand
AATAGCTCTTCAGTAGTTTTTTGCCCTAAATTAAGTGATTCAGGGATTTGTTTAGCGGTAAACTGTTTAGTTTCACCATCGGAGAAATAAACATAATTTAGTGGTTCATTAATTTCTAAATAAGGTTCAGCCAAAAGATTTTGGTAGGTTAACTCAATTTTTAGAGTTTTAACCGGTAGTTGTTTTAATACCAGTTCATTAATTGAAATAATCAAATCAATTCCTAAAAATTCTTGGCTTTTTCTATCTAATAAAAAATCAAACTGTTCAAAATCAACTAAAAGACCTAATTTTTCTAAGTTTGTCAATTGTTGCAATTCATTTTCGGAAAAATAACCAAACGAGCGCCAACATTCTTCTTTAGTTTCTGTATCGGTAGATTCGCAAAATTGGGAATAATCCTTTTGATGTTGTTGGCCAAAAAGAGCAATTTTTTTAAAAAATTCCGCTAAATTGCCGAAAAATCTGTTTTTGTCAATACTTACTTCTACCCTGACAATTTCTTTTCCAGCCAGAATATCTTCATACGCCTTATTTTTAGTAGCAAAACTGTCAACATTGCCTATGGTTTCTTCAAAAGCGGTAATAGCAAATGACTGGTATTCATTCAGGTAATTTATGATTTGAGGTGGAAAATCTTCTTTTGGCTCACTTTTAATTTGCATGTACTTCTCTAAATAAGGGTAAATTTGTTCGTTATCAACAAAAATTAGCCCTTTTTTCTCTCCGCTTGGGGAAGATTCTTGTACCAAACTGTTGATAAATACTAAAAGCATGTCATCCATAGAGATATTGAGGTAAGAAGTATCAAGATTTGGTTGTATTAAAGAAAGATGCAGCGCATCAAAATCTCTATTGCCAAGAATTAAGTCACCGGCTTTTCCATTAATAATAATATCAGCTTGAGCTTGAGCATTTTGGGGATTAAAAATACCTATTTCCGATAAGAAAAACTCATAATTCTCCAATTTATCAGAGGTTGGGTTATTGAACTGGCCTAACAGTCTAATTTTTGACAAAAAGGTAATTGACTTTTTTTCTTCAGCATATACCGATGAGTTCAGGCCTGAACTCATAGAAGGAGATGAGTTTAAAGAAGGAATATATAAAGCTCTATTAATAGAAGAGTAAAATGTTTTGACGTCGGATTTTTTGTCTTTTACCAGCCCTCCGGTTTTACTGTTTGTCAGTTGTTTTTCAAATGTTTTGAAGATATAACTTTCCTTTAAATCTTTTTGCGCTTTTTTCCATTTTGCCTCAGTGATTAATACCTCCTTTTTTGCAAGCGGTTTTTTAAGAGTTCTATAAATAAAAATTCCGGCTACAACAAAGAAGCTAAAAAAAAGAAAAGATAAAATGATAATTAAGCATTTTTTAGGCAATTTCTTTGGGTTCGATTTTGCTTCCAGAACTGGGGCAGATATAGATTCCATAATTTTACGATTTTTATTTTTAACTGATTTAACTTCTTAGACCAGGATAGCTAACCTCTATTCTATTTAATTTACCATTACAACTCAAGCTGTTGACTGTTTAAAATCAATATTACTTTACTTTTAATACGGCCATGAAGGCTTCCTGAGGAATCGTAATCTGGCCGATTTGCTTCATTCTTTTTTTCCCTTTTTTCTGTTTTTTTAGGAGTTTGTCTTTCCGGGTCTGGTCGCCGCCATAAAGCTTGGCAGTGACGTCTTTACGATAAGCTTTGATTGTTTCGCGGCTGACGATTCTATTGTTAAGGCTTACCTGAATTGGTACTTCAAAGAGCTGATGGGGGATGATTTCCTTAAGTTTTTTAGCAAGGTTTTTGGCACGGTTTTCTGCTTTGCCTTTTTCTGTAATTAAAGACAGGGCATCGATCTTTTGTTTGTTGATTAAAACTTCTAATTTAACAGCTTTAAAAGGCCTAAAACCTATCATTTGATAATCAAGGCTGGCAAATCCCGAAGAAACTGATTTCAACCGGTCGTAAAAACCTTCTAAAAGTTCGGTTAAAGGTAGTTCAAACTCTAGACTAACATAGGAGCCATAATATTTTTGATCCAAAAATTTTCCTCTGCTTTCCTGGCAAAGCTTGAAAAGTCCCCCTATAAACTGGTCTGGAGTAAAAATAAAAGTTTTAATCCATGGTTCTTTAATTTTATCAATCAGGGAAAGATCAGGTAGTTGGCTGGCATTCTGAATTGTTTCCAAGGCTCCATTTTTTTTAACTATTCTATATTCGCAAGAAGGATTGGTAATAACAATCTCAAGACCAAAATCCCTTTCTAATCTTTCCTGGGTTATTAGGGCATGAAAAAGACCTAAAAAACCCATGTGAAACCCCTTTCCTAAAGCCGGCGAACCTACGGAAGCAAAGGTTAAGGCGACATCATTTAATTTAAGCTGATGGATTCCTTCCTCAAGCTCGGAAAAATCCTTGTTTTCAACTGGATAAAAATCAAAAAAAACTACCCGCTTCGGCTCTTTATATCCGGGGAGAGGTTCAATTTTTGATTTTTGTCTGCCAGCCAGCGGATTGATTTTTGAGTTGGTAATCGTATCTCCCACTTGACAGTAAGTTATATCTTTAAGACCGGTGGCTACATAACCGACTTCGCCAGAATCCACCCTTGTTTGTTTTTCCATCTGGGGTTTAAGATAACCAATCTCAAGAGGCTCAAATTCACAACCAGTGCCTAAAAATTTTAATCTTTCCTTAATTAGTTGGCCGTCAACTACCTTAAGATAAACAATGATGCCTTTATAGGGATGATAAAAAGAGTCAAAAGCTAGGGCGCGGAGTGGGGCTTGAGGTTTCCCATTTGGAGGTGGAATCTTTTTTACTACCGCTTGTAAAACTTGCTCTATATTTTCCCCTGTTTTGGCAGAAACAAAAATGATTTCTTGGGGTGGGAAACCAAAACTTGAACTTAATTCGCTTGAGATTTTTTCTGGTTGGGCTAGTTTATGATCAATTTTGTTGACTACGGGAATAATTTTTAACCCCAGTTTTGAAGCCAGACGAAAATGAGCTAGGGTTTGAGCCTGAATTCCTTGAGTTGCATCTACCAGTAAAACTGCTCCCTCACAGCAGGTTAAAGAGCGCGATACTTCATAAGAGAAATCAATGTGGCCAGGAGTATCAATTAAATTTAAAATTGAAAATTTGAAATTAAAAATCTTTTGTAAGTCACTTGGCAACCGGTAGGTCATTCTTACGGGAGCAAGCTTGATAGTAACGCCTCGTTCTTGGGAAATCGGGTGGGTGTCCAAGAATCTTTCATGCATCAATCTTTTGTCGACTGTCTTAGTTAGTTCTAAAAACCGATCAGTTAAAGTGGTTTTGCCGTGGTCTATATGGGCGATGATGGAGAAATTACGAATGGAATTCAACTGACTCATCAAGTACCTCTATCGGTTCTAAACTTTTGCCTCGTAAGCTCTTTTGGAACTTTTCTAGCCTTTCCAGCAAGGCAAAGAAATTTTTAAGAATATTAATTCTAAAAAGCCAAGCCAAAAAAAGATAAACACCTAAACCAAATAAACCAGTCAGTCCGGTTAAAAGTAGAAGCCCGGATACTCTGGTGGTGTCAAAGACAAGCTTATCCATTAACTTCATTGGGACATAAAGGGCAAAGGCAGTAATAAAAGAAACGCTAAATATTTTAAAAGTAGGAATAAGCAGTTGTTTTCGGTCAAAGAAGTTTACCTTTTTGTCTAAATAGATGAGTAAAAGGAGGGCGTTTAAGATATTGGCAATTGAGGTAGAAAGGCCCAATCCCCAAACAGGAAGCTTGACGATAAGGATCAAATAAAGACTGACCAGGACATTGGTAAGAACACTTATGGCACCAATGATTACTGGGGTTTTCGAGTCGTGAAGGCTGTAAAAAGCCCGGGCCAAAAGGTGGACAAGAGACTGGGCAAAAAGTGACAGACTGAAAGTAGCTAATACTTTGCCGGTCAAGACGGTTGCTTCCCAATCAAAACGAGCGGCACCAAAAACCAGTCTGACTGCCGGAATTCTTAAAATTATCAAAAGAACGGAACAGGGAAGGACCAAAAAAAGGATTTGGTGAAAGCAGAGAAGAAAGGTTTTTTTGAAATTAGTTAGGTCCTTTTTAACTCCTTGTTCAGCTAAAGTGGGCAGGGCTGCTTGAGCGATAGTAGCTCCGAATAAACCAACGGGAAGGAGTTGTAGGTGCTGGGCAAAATTAAAATAGATAAGAGAACTGGTAGAGATCAGAGAGGCGAGAATAATATCGACGGTAAAGTCAATTTGCGATACGGCCAAACCTATTGTTCGGGGAATCATTAACCGGCCAATTTCTCTTACATGCTGGTTTTTAAGGTCAAAAAGGAAACGGTATTTTAAACCCAAACTTCTGGCTAGAGGGAGTTGAATAACAAAATGGAGAAGAGTACCTAAAACTACCCCTAGGGTTGGACCATAAATTCCTAAAAAAGGAGTGAAAAAAACGATACCTATAATTATTCCCAGGTTATATAAAACTGGAGCTAGGGCGGGGATAAGGAAGCGTTTATAGGACTGAAGAACCCCGGTTAAAAAGTTGGACAAAATGAAGAAAAACTGGGAAAGCAGCATTATTCTTGTCAGACTGGTCATCAGATTTAGCTCAGCTTGGTCAAATCCAGGAGCAATCAAACGAGAAAGGGGCTTGGCAAAAATAAAAACTAGGACGGCTAAAAAAGAAAATATTATAAGACCAATGTTCAGTACAGAAGAAGCCACATACCAAGCAAGTTTACTCTTTTTTTTGGTTAAAAGAGAGGTAATAACCGGGATAAAGGCGGTGGACAATGCTCCCATTACTAGGAGTTGGAAGATCATATCGGGAAGACGGAAGGCAGCAAAATAGACGCCCAAAGACGATGAAGAACCAAAGTAGGTTGCCAAAAGCCTATCTCTAAACAGGCCTAAAATTCTTGAAGCGGCCACATTCATCATAATGGCGGCGGCGGCGGAAAGAATAGTTGTTTGTTGGCTTAGAAAAATCAGGGCTCCGTTTTTAAAAAGGTTGTTTTTCATTTTTCCAAATTAAAGTATATCTAAGTTTACTTGTATTTTAAAGAGGAAAATAATAGAATAATACAATAATTACTAATTTCTAATTACTAATTTCTAATAAAATGTCTGATGCCCAATTTCTAATTTCATCCGCCAGATGGCGGATAGACATTAGACATTTAAGAATTGGGATTTGATTAGGAATTAGGTTAATTAAAAATTAGAAATTAACGACTGAAGGGAGTATTTGTGCCTGTTACCAAATCAGCTTTAAAAGCCTTAAGAAGAGATAGAAGAAGGTCTGAAATCAATAAACCAATCCGTTCTAAATTCAAAGCGGCGTTAAAGAAAGCTCGTGAGAATCCTGTGACGGAGAACGTGCGTTTTGCTTCTTCCCTACTGGATAGGGCTGCTAAAAGGAAAATTATTCATAAGAATAAAGCCAGCCGCTTAAAATCAAAACTATCGAGGCTTTTGAGGAAAAAATTAAGATAAACCGTGGCTGCCCAAAAAAAGACAATTAATCTTTTACCAAAAGATACCTTTGAAAAAGGGTTTTTGGGTAAGTTTCTGAAATGGGGTCTGACCTTCGGCCGCCATATCATTGTTTTTACAGAGCTGATTGTAATTATTGTTTTTATTTCCCGTTTTAAGCTGGACAGAGATTTGGCTGAACTTAATCAAGAAATTTCTCGTAAACAAACTATTATTGTCGCTTCGACAGAACTGGAAACTGAAGCTAGGTTTTTGCAAAAACGTCTGGCAGTAATCAAAAGCATTTATTTAAATAGCCTAAATGCTACTTTAATCATTGATGAGTTAACCAGAATAATTCCCATTGATGTTTATTTTTCCAAGCTTGAGATAGGCAGAAACTCAATCTCCTTAACCGGAATTAGCTTGTCAAATGCAGGATTGGCTACTTTTCTTGGGGGTTTGAAAGATTCCGAGCTATTTGAAAATTTAGATCTTAATAGTGTTTCCTCGGGCGGCGAGGAAGATCCTAGTTTACAATTTGAAATTCAGGCCAGTAGAGTTTTACACCCTAAAGAGGAAAAATGAAAGTTGACTATAAAAAAGAGCAACACCGGTACCAATATTATTTCTTGAAAGCTAAAAGTCTTTATCAGCAACCGAACTTTAAAGCTTCAGCCAATCTTTTTTTGACATTGGCTGTTATTTCCTTTTTTGTCCTTTTTGCCATTAAACCAACTTTGGAAACAATAGGTAAGTTAAACAAAGAATTGAAGGAGAAAAGAAAAATTAATCAAACCTTTGAACAAAAGATTACCGCTTTAAACAAGGTTCAGACAAATTATGGTCAAATTATTGATGACCTAAGTTTTGTTAGTCATTCTCTTCCAGAAGAAGTAGAGTTTAACCAGATTGCCTCCCGTATTAATTTTTTGGTTTTTAGCCACAATTTGGTTTTAAGTTCTGCTTCTTTTGAAGGTTTTAATTTGGTATCCCCTGATTTTGAGATTATCGAAGTTGAGGGGGAAGGACCGAAAGCTAATAGTATTGGTTTTAATATTTCCGTGACCGGTTCCTTTAGTGATGTTAAAGCTTTTCTCAATGATCTTGAAAAGATGGATCGGCTTTTAGGGATAGAGTCTTTAGCTTTCAGTAGGGGAACTGGAACAGAAGCTACTAAGATAGAGATGAATCTTAATAGTAAAGTTTTTTGGTTATCCCGAGCAGTGAAGCAGATGCAACCGGAAGAGGGAAAATGAGAGGGAAAAAGAAAACAGAACAAAACATCCTAGTCCTGCTAATTTTGACCATGATTACAATTTTTGTTTGGGTTGGTTTTAGTGTTTACAGTAGTTTTACCGAATCAACAACTTCAGAGGTTTTGAGAGAACAACTTGAACCATTAGATCCCAACTTTGATTTAGAGACGTTGGAATCATTAAAAGAAAGAAAAAGTTTTAGCCAAGACCAGTTGGAATCTGTTCCCGAAATTACTCAGCTTAACTTAAAAGAAGAGAAAATAGCTACCATCTCACCGGAAATTGGTGAAGCAGAGGTTGGTGAAGCAGAGGTTGGTAATGAAGAGTAATTTTTTTAACAAAAAATTCCCGACGACCTTGGGTATTTTATTCCTGATTATAGTGATAGGAGTTAGTGCCTTTTTTCTTAATAAAGAGAAATTGCCAAGCTTTAAAAAAGAAAGTGAGGTAAAAGCTGTTCCCCTTAAGATTCATATCAGTAATGTTTCTAACGATCAATTTGTTATTTCTTGGTTAACAACAGAATCAGCCTCCGGTTTTATCAGATATGGTACTACCGCTGATTTGGAAAATATTTTAGCTGATGACCGTGACCAAAACTCTGGGGAAACCGGTCAATACAAAACTCACTTGGTGAGCGTAAAAGATCTTGAACAGGGAAGGACTTACTATTTTAAAATTGGTGTTGGTGAAGCAACATCAGAAAATAAAAATCTTTACGATAATAATGGTCAATCCTATACAGTTATCACTGGGCTTGTGCTTGGGCAATCTACCGAAGACAAAATTCTTACCGGAACAATTTATAAGGAAGACAGGAAACCGGCTGATAATACCATTGTTTATCTTACCGCTAGTAATATTGCTCCTCTTTCTGTTTTAACCGATACCCAAGGTCGTTGGTCAATTTTTTTGAATAAAGCCAGAGCCAAAGACCTTAAAGAATATGCTGCTTTTGATGTTGAGGCTACTATTCTAAAGATCGTTTGCCAGGATGGTGAACAGGAAACTTCAGCCGTGATTCTCACTAAAGATATTTTGCCAGCCGTACCTGATTTAGTTTTGGGTCATGAGCCTTACGATTTTCGCGAAGGTACGGGTCAAACACCAGAAATTTTTGTGGCAGCTCCCGAGGTAGTGACAATTGATAATCCGGCTGAGGAAGGAGAGAAGATTAATACCGCAAAGCCTGAATTTCAAGGTAAAGGTCCGGCTGATATGGTTTTGACAATCAAGGTTGAATCATCTCAGGTCTATACGACTACGGTTACGGTTGCAGAAGATGGTGCTTGGCGTTTGGTCCCTCCTTTTGCCCTTACCCAGGGCGAACATAAGATTTCTGTCAGTTACACAACTAAAGACGGAAATACAGAAATGGTTAGTAAAAGATTTTATGTTTTAGCTGCTGGAGACAGTCAACTACCGGCTCTTACCGCCACACCGTCAGGAGAACCGTTAGCAACCGCATCTCCTAGTGCTAGTCCTAGTGCTAGTCCTAGTGCTAGTCCATCATTAAGTGAGCCGCCTCGAGTTTCTATTCCCTCAACCGATCAGCAAATGCCAGCTACAGGAGAAGGTTTGCCTACTTTAATATTATTGATTACAGGAGTATTATTGATTTTGGGAGGTTTAGTTTTGCCGATTTAAAAATTCTCAAACTTGACAACGCTTATTAAATACCTCCATAATTAAAAAAAGATAATGAGTGATAGTGTTAAACCAACTCAGGTTCCTGGAGAGTCTGCTCAAATATCAGGAGTGGATTTAGTGTTACCGTCGGTCCAACCTTCCGCTATCCCCCCTGAACCAGCATGGATGGGAAAAGACACCTCTTCTTCAGTTCCGCCAGTTCCAGAAATCCCGTCAACCCAGCCTGCAACTGGGGTACCGATAACACCAAAACAGAATTTATCTGAGGAAAGCTCTGATACCTATCCACCTTCGGGGGGCGGAAAGAAAATATTGAGCAGTCTTGGCATAGTTTTAGGTATGATTTTGCTTGCTTCTTTTTCCTTTTTTTCTTTATGGTTTTTAAGTACTAAAAAGACAAAAGAAACACCTAAATCTCAAGATACTGGTGCTTCAGAACTAACTCCAGCAGCAGAAAAAAATCTTCAATTAGGGGTGGGAGAGAAGAGTGAAGTGACTAGCTGGAAAAACTTAACTCAAGATTCCACTTCAATTTCTGATGAACAGAAACTTGATATTGCGGCCAAAGTATTAAGCTGGTTAGATGACCAAAGAGATTCAAGAGGTGTTTATATTTACGGTTATCGTTGTGTTTTAGAAGGAGATTGTGGGAAGCAGGAGCTCAGCAATCAGGCGGGCTTGACGGCAATTTGGGGTCGCTTTAAGTATTACGAAAAAGCCCAAAGCCCAAGCGATCTTATAATCATAAACAAGGATCTTGGTTTGTACAGTGATGAAAATATTGTGGGAGCAATCCAGAATAATTTTTGGAATTGCAAATTAATGTATGAAATGTGGCAAAGCAATTTATTTTCCCAACCCCAGAAAGATAAAATAAAAAAGATTTGTGATAGGGGTTCTTATTATTCACCGGAAGGATTAAATTCTTTTGATAAAGTAGATTTTAAAACATTACTTCAACAGAAGCCTGAATCAACTAATAGTTTCCAAGGCTTGTCTTCTCAAGGAATGAAATTAGTTGAATATGCTGCTTTTGCTTCAGACTTTGCAAGCAAGTATGCTTGGGAAAAAGATAATGATGATTTAGATAAGGCCCGACTTTACTTTAACGGAGGAGTAAAATTATGGAGTCAAGAACCCAAAGGTTCCTACGTAGAAGGCAGGTGTGTTTTAGGAGTGGCTGCTTTGGATTTGTATGAAGTAACTAAAGAACAGGATTATCTTGATTTCAGCCAGGACTTTTTGGAAAAGGAAAAAATTAGTGAGCTTGCCACTACTTCAACAGCGGGAACGGTGACTTATTTTCATAATTCTTTGTTTGAACAAGCCACCTGCGGCCTTTTTCTAAAAAAGTTAGCTGTTCTGGCTGCTGATGAAAAATATCGGGAAACTAACAATACTCTACTTGGTAATTTACTTAGCCGTTTATTCACGATTCCTGAATATAAAAATGGTACAGAAGGTAAAGGTGCTTTTTCAACCAAGACAGAGCTTTCCGGACAAACGCTTATAGAGCGGTCCGTTAGGGAAAACGGTTTAATGGTAGGGCTTTTAGTAGAAAAATAAGAAATGAGCAAAAAAGCTTTAATGACGATTATTATTCCGTTAGTTTCACTTCTTTTAGGTGCCGGAGTTTTTTTTGTGGCAAAAAAATATTCGCCTAAAATGGCCGAGGTGTTTTGGACAGAGCCATATGATGCAGGGTGTACTCAGGATGGCCAGTCCTGTTCTAGTTGTAACCCTGATTGTAGAGCTAGTGGTTGTGATGCTTATGGTAGCGGATCTTGCAGTACTACCAAAACCTGTGTATGTCAGGGTGGTTCTTGTAAAATAAAGCAAACTAATGGATTATATTCGTATCAATGTACTCCTCATTGCCCTAATAACATGCAAGAAGGAACCAGCGGGATTGCTTGTACGGTTACTTGTAATCCTTGCGGTAACAGTATAACTTGTACCACTACAACGCCACCACCGCCGTCTTCGCCACCACCACCACCACCTTCATCGCCGCCGCCGCCACCTTCATCGCCGCCGCCAGGCCAGAGTTTGGTGTGTACTGACCTAGTCCGAAATCCAACAACTACCTTAAATATCGGAGACCCAGTCAGCTTTACATGCTCTCACCAATTGCAAAACGTAACTTTTGACCATTATAATTATCGCTACAATATTGATAATGGAGCCTGGCAAAATCCGACAGAATGGCAAGGGATAGCTGGGGCCACGCCTGCGTTTACTTTAGAACAAGCAGGTGTTTACTTAGTCCAATGCCAGGTTTGTTCATCTGACGATAATAGTCATTGTACTACCTGGGGTCAAGCTGAAGGTTGGACGCAATAAAAAGATTAGAAAGTAAAAAGCAAAGATAAAAAAATATATGGAGCAGAAAAAACTTATAACCATAATCGTCTTAGGAGCCACGTTGATTCTGGCATTAATTGCCGGTTTTACTGCTTTTAAACTTTTTCAACTGGGCAAGAAAGAAGAAAAAGTGCCTGAAGTCTACCAGCAAGGCCCTGTTTGTAGTGGAAACGTAAGCATAGAGGTTGAAGAGGAAGGAAATGGTACGAAAATCACTGTTAGCGATGTTGAACCTTATTCCGGTATAGAAATAAGAGTAACAACAAGTACAGGTACAACTCCGCATCAACAGCCGACAATTGAAGGTCAATGGAATTGGATATGGACTCTTGCAAATACGCCAGCTGACGAGATCGAGCAGGTAGATTTTTATATTGACGTTACCGGTTTGGGTCAGGGTGGAAGTCTTTGTGCTTCTTGGACCGCAACTTCTAAACCTTGTGAATTGACTTTTTCGGTTACCGGTGGTTCACCCACACCCTCACCGTCGGAAACACCACCGCCATCGGAGACGCCTCCTCCGTCGGAAACTCCACCACCATCGGAAACTCCACCACCATCACCAAGCCCTGCGCCATCTTGTTGGGAAGGAGTTTGTAATAATGATTCTCAATGTTCTTCTGAATTAAGATGTTTTAATATGTCTGGAGTGGGTCGTTGTGTTAACCCTTCTTGTCCGGAAGAAAGAGATTGTGTTTGTGAAACCCCACCACCATCACAAATTCCACCACCGCCTCCACCTCCGGCACCATCGCAAACTCCACCACCGCCTCCACCTCCGGCACCATCGCAAACACCTGGTTTTGTTACAGTACTGAGATCACCAACACCAGTACCATCAGTGATTCAAGTAGTGCCACAAGAACAGTTACCGGTGGCTGGTACTTCTTTGCCAACAATAATTCTTGCTTTAGGAGGAGTATTGCTGATTGTTTTGGGTCTTCTGCTCTAATTTAGTTTGGCTGACGAAATACTTCATAGTCTTATTTCATCCTACTTTGTCATCCTGGACTGATCCTGAGCTTGTCGAAGGAAAACGATAGGATCTCACAACGAAATTCTATCGCTACAGTTTACCCTGAATTTATTTCAGGGCTCCAGAATGACAAAGTGGTGACTTCTAAAATGACCACATTTTGTCA
The DNA here is from genome assembly GCA_035529355.1 of Bathyarchaeia archaeon. Lineage (GTDB taxonomy): Bacteria > Patescibacteriota > Microgenomatia > UBA1400 > UBA1400 > DATKWX01. The sequence continues at coordinate 7,059 of DATKWX010000065.1, read as the reverse complement.
TCCTGGAGGGCTTTAGCCCGATAGGATCTCAATTACACCTGACTAATTTCGTAATCCAGGTTAAGTTAATATAACTTCACAAAAATCTGAGGTTTAAGTTTATGAGAGAGCTATTTCCAAGAAGGAAGCCAAAAAAAATATTTAACTAGATTTTGAGGAAGGTGAAGCCCGGTATTAAGGGGATAAAAGAAAAAGAAGGTTAACGCTACCAGTAAAAAATAAAGAGCAATTAAGAATTCACCTTTCACTTTCCAGTTTTTCTTTTGTTTTGCTGCTACCGAGCTTCCAGTGACCAGGAATTTCAAATTTTTGATCTTATCAAGCTGCCAAGCAGTTAAAATACAGAGGAATGGTAAGGCAGGCATATAGTGATGGAGAAACATGATTCGGGGAGAAAAAACCCAGGGTAGAAAGAAGCTGAAATAACAAAAAACGACAAAAAGCAATTCAAATTGTCTTTTTTTTCTCGCTTTTTGGATTGCTTGCCAGATTGTTAAAGGTAAAAGCAAAACGCCGAACCACCAAATAACGGGATTACCGAGGTTATAAATATTAGCTTGAGTTTTATTTTTATATTCAACCCAAAACCAAACCGGCCGGATCATAAAGGGCCAACTTAGGGCTTTTGATTGACGGTCGTGGGTTGCTTCTAACTTAGTATGGTAATCCCACATTTGTTTTTGGAGTTGAGTAAATTGGCTCCAGGTATGGCCGGAGGTAAAAAAAAGAGCGTGAGCAAATATATAAACTAGAATTGGAACAGTGAGAAAAGTAATAGAATGATAAAGTGACGAAGTGACAAAGTTCTTTTTTTTAAACCTAGGGATAATATCTTTTAATAAAATTATGCCAGTTACTGGATAAAGATAAAGACCAATCCATTTACAGGCAATGCTTAAGCCCAAAAATATCCATGCCCAAAGATACTTTCTGCTTAAAGCTAAGTAAACAGTAGCTAATAAAAAGAAAAGCACAAAAATATCCAGCATGCCGGTTCGGCTCATCACTAATAATAGTCCGTCGAAAGAAGCTAAAAAGGCGCTTGAAAGAGCAATATTTTCGCTTTTGAAAATTTTCCGCGCCAAAAGATAAATCAGGTAAATAACGCCTGTTCCAAAAACAGCAGCAGGGAAGCGGAAACCAAATTGACTTTGGCCAAAAATGAGAACACCGATAGCCATAATTAGCTTTGCCAGCTGTGGATGGGTCCAGCAATAAGCAAAGCCTTTAGGGGCAGAGTTCCACCATTCCCAAGCCTTAATATTGCCTTTGGCAAATTCTTGCGCAGTGAAGCCACAATAAACTTCATCAAAAATATAAGCTTTAGGATGCTGAAGATTAAAGACTCTTACGAAAAAAGAGAAAAATAGAATTAAATATAATATTTGCTTGGTTTTGATTTTTTTCATTAGTATTTATCAACTAAAGTCAAAGGAATGAAACAAACTACCCAACATAAGTGTTGGCTAAACAATACCGGACTAAAATAAACAAAAGTAAACATGGTTAATAAAACAGCCAAATATTTTTTGATCTCCTTGCGCAAAACTGCAAGATATATTAGACATAACAAAAAAAACATAGGTATTCGTGCTGGAATTCCGGTAAGGCCGATAATACTGCTAATTGAGGGTTCACCAAAATTTGTAGCAGCCAATCTAGTAGTAGAGAACATGATTGATTTAAAAAACGCCTCGGCATTCCAAAAAACAAAGGGAAGAGAAATAAAAATGGGGATACTAAATATTACCAAAAAAGCGATTACTATTTGAAACCAGGCGTTTTTTTGGGACGATTGCCCCACCCAAATAAGATAAAGAGGAATTAGGAAAATACCCATTTGTTTTATAGCTAGAGAAAAACTAAAAATCAAAAGAGAAGGCCATTGATATTTTTTAAATATAATAAGCGAAAGCATTAAGAAAAAGAGAGGCATAAAATCCAAATAAGCAGCAAGAGTCCCGTGGAGCGTCCAGCGGTTAAAAAGCCAGAATAAAACGGAAAAACAGGCTGCTAACCACTTTTTATTCCGAAGAAGAATTTCAAAAATAAGAAAAGCAATCCCCAAATTAAAAAACAAAGAAACTGGACGCCAAAAAACTAGCCATTTTGTGTATTCGCTTAAACCAAGAATTTGGGTCAAAGCAGAAAAGGAGTAAAAAAAAGGAAAGTAAATAGCATAATAATTATCTTCTCTCATGTTGCCTAATAAAATTCGTTCATAGGGATTTTCTCCAAAAAGAAGCCGTTGGCCTTCTAACCAAACAAAATGGATATCGTCTCCTAGGGTATCCCGCTTGTAATTCGCCAAGATGACAAAGCAGGTAATGGTTACCAAGCAAAAAAAAAGGTAAAAGCCCAGATTTTTCATATTTTAGGAAAAAAATTATTAACACTATGCTTTATTAGCATTATTAATTTATAATATCTATGTGAGTTTTACAAGCAGGCTGACATTTATAAAAATTCTGTTTTTTCCTGGTTTAGCCCTTGTATTATTGGTCTTTTTTTCAAGAAATCTACTAACAAACTATTATCAATGTGATGAGTTTTCTTATTTAGCAAAATCCAGATATTTTGAACTTTATCGCAAGGGTGATTTTTCTAACCCCGCCTGGCAGGAGAATGATGCCGTAGATCAAGTTAAATTAATGGAATATATTTACGGATTGCCTTCACTTTTGCTTTACGGAAAAAGTTTTAAACAAGTAGCAGTTGAGGAAAGTTCAGCAAACAGGAATTATTACAATTATAGTTTTTGGTCTAAATGGTACGGGAAAACGTTAAAACTTTTAGAGTTAACTCCCAGATTGAGGATGATAGTTTTTTTCAGCCGCACCATTTCTTCTTTATTTACGGTCTGCTACATTTTCCTGGCAGTTTTTTTAATTTTTTTTATTTTCCGTTCTTATTTTTTGGCTTTTTTTTCTTTCATTTTTCTTATTTCCCACCCTGTTATTAATATCCACGGAAGACAGATATTAGCGGATTCCGCCTTAAATTTTTTTCTTTTGCTTTCTTTTTTAGGAGGGTTGGTTTTTTGGAGGAATTTTTGGTTGAGGAAAAGTAAACGACTTTTCTTACCAGTTATTTTAGCCGGCCTGGCGGCTGGATTGGCTGCTTCAACCAAGATTAACGGCTTCATGGCAGTGATATTTTTTGTTTTCGTGATGCTGATCGCTGGCTTTTTAACCGCTGGACTGGAAAAAAAGCAAATCAAAAAAAGAAGATTGAAGAAAATTATTTTTTCTCTTTACATTTTTCTTTTTTTAAGCTTTTCAATTTTTTATCTTCTTCATCCTACTATTTGGAAAAATCCGGCTGCAGGAGTGAAGCGTTTTGTAGACTGGAGAGTATATATTACCGAGTTTTACCAGCAAACTTTTCCTCACGAAAGTGTAACTTCGTTTCTTAAAGCTTTTTACCTTTTGTTTTCAAGAGTACCTGGTTATCTTGCTGAAGTAGGAAGCATTGGTTTTATTTACGTAAATGAGTTTGGCAAACAGAATTTTTTGCCTTATTTTATTATCAATCTTACCCTTTTTTTATTGGGCATAGTCTTATTTTTTCTTAATTTGACAAAAAAAAGGAATTTTTATAAAAGTTTAGAATTTATTAGTGCTATTTGGTCATTGGTGACAATAATAGTCGTCGCTTTCTATCTTAAGCTTGATTGGACGCGTTATTACTGGCCTTGTTTCTTGCCATTTTTAATTATTGATTCCATGGGCTTAAAACTAATTTTTTCAACAATAAAAAAGAAAATATGTTGACTCTCCTTGCCCTGTTTTTCTTAATAGTAAGTTTTTGTTTTGGTTTTAGTTTAGGCAAGTTTTTTATGATAACAAAAACCAAAAGCGAGCATTTAATTTATGCTTTACCTTTAGGAATTCTTTTCCTCACTTATTTAATTTTTTTCAGTTCACTTATTGTTGGTTTTAACCGGTTTGCTATTTTTTTTGTTATTCTTTTATCTTTGGGAATTAGTTTTCTAATGAAGCCGAAGGTGAAACTTAACCTTGAAATATTGCGTTGGTTCATAATTTTGAAAAGAAATTTACTAATAATTCCACCCTTGATTCTTTTTAGCGTCTATTTTGCCAAAATCTGGTCCAAAATGTATTTTTTTAAGGATGGTGATCTTTATGCCAGCTTTGTTCATGCCTGGGGAGACCTTCCAATCCATTTATCTTTTACCAATTCGTTTCTTTTTGCCAGTAATTTTCCTCCTCATTTACCTTTACTTAGCCAACATCTTGCCGCTTACCATTTTATGGCTGATTTTTTTTCCGCCATTCTTTTGAAATTGAATGTTGATTTATTAACGGTTTTAAATTTCCCTGGTTTTATTTTTTCTGTTAGCCTTGTTTTGTTAGTTTTCCTTTTAGCCAAAGAAATTACCAAAAATAACTTGGCTTCTGTCCTAAGTGTTTTTCTTTTCTTTTTTGGTGGAGGGTTGGGATTTATCTATTGGCGAAAAACGTCAGGTTTTATTGAATATACCCAGCTACATGAGAAAAATATCTATTTTGCCAACATTATTCCTTCAATTTTAATTCCCCAAAAAGCCTCCCTTTTTGGCCTGGTAATTTCTCTTATTGTTTTTATAATTCTTCAAAAAAATTTAGATAGATTAAACTTCAAATCCATTTTTTTTGCTAGTTCCCTTGTGGCTTTGATGCCTTTAACTTATATTCATGGTTTTTTTGCTTCTTTGGTATTTTTGTCTTTTTTTTATCTTTACTTTTTTTTGAAGACTTTAAAAAACACAGGTTGGCAAGGCTGGCAAATACTAAAGCTAACTCTTGCTTTCTTACTGCCAATTCTTTTTCTGGCAATTCCTCAATTAATTTACTTTTATCCTCAAGTACTTAAAAGAGCGGCTGGTTTATCTTTTTGGCATTTTTGGTGGTGTAAGCCACCGGAAGAAAACCCTTTTATTTTCTATTTTAAGAATTTTGGTGTTTTCCTTTTGCTCCTCCCAATTTCTTTAATTAAAGCAAAGAAAAAACAAGTTTTGTTTTACCTTCCCGCCCTATTTCTTTTCGCTCTTAGTAATATAATGCTGTTTCAACCTGGAGAATTTGAGAATTTTAAGATGATTTACTATTGGTATCTTGCCTCTTGTTTTTTTGTGGCGCGCTTAATTGCAGATTTATTAAAAAGAAATTTTATGACTGCTTTTTTGGGGGTTGTTTTATTAATCCTCACGACTCTAAGCGGTTTTTTGGACACCATGAATTTGCTTGATTACCAAAAATATAAGGTGAGAGTTTTTGAAAAAAAACACTTTCAAATTGCTGACTGGATAAATAAAAATCTTGAACCAAAAGCGGTTTTCTTAACAGCGCCGCAGCATGACCATCCAGTTAGTAGTTTGGCTGGTCGGCCAATTTTTCTGGGTTTTGAAGGTTGGCTTGCTAATTATGGGATAGAGACAAGTCAGAGAAAAGGAGAACTTAAAAAAATTTATCAAGGCATTCAGGCTAAAGAATTACTGAAGAAAAACAAAATTGACTATGTGTTTATTGGTCCGGGAGAAAGGAATTTGAGCTACATTAATGAAACTTATTTCCGGCAGAATTTTAAGTTAGTCTACAGTAATTACGGAGTTTTAATTTTTAAAGTTTTTTGAAGTTACGAAAAAAATCTTTTTAAAAAGAATGACAAATAAAAAAACAACTAATAGGTTTCTTAAGGAGAGAAGATAAAATGTTTCCTTAGCCTGGCCATAAACATAGAATATATCAAGTAAAATATTATAAAGATAAGGATAGATAAGTTGGGTAAGTAAAAGAATTAAGAGGATAAGATAAAGTTCAGGAATATAATTAAATTTTTTTTCTTCTTCAAGCCTAAATAAAGGAAAAAGAGGAAAATACCAAAAAAAATACTGAGGATTAGAGCCTTTATAGAAAAGGACAAATAAATTGATAATTAAAAATGCAATCTCCGGTTGGAAGGTTTTTTTTATTCTTTTGAGCAGAACAAAAAAATAAAAAATTAAAACAGGCAGAATCCACAAGCGGTTATAAAAATTATCGCTTAAAAAATTATACCCTGGACGAATGCCGAAAATACCATAGTTACCTATTCCCAGAGGATACTTGCCTCTAATTAATTTATTGGCATAAGTTAATATTGTGCCGGGAATGCTTTCAACACCTACCGGTTTTAAGGAATGTACTTTTATGCTGGTTAAAACTTCTTGCGGTTTTCCTCCCAAAAAAAGATAGCAAGATAAGATAAAAAGATTGGTTAGAACAAAGATAAAGGTGGCCTGGAATATTTTTTTGTACTGTTTTTGTTTAAATAACAAAATTAAAAAGTAGGGCAAAAGAATAAGGGGAAAGATTTTAATACTTGTTCCTAAACCAAGAAATAACATACTTTTAAAATAACCCTTTTTTTGCCAGAACAAAATTGCTACAACTACGAATAAAGCCACCACCGGCTCAAATCGAAATAAAAGCACCGGCCCGGAAAAAAGAACAATTAATAAAAAAACTAAGGCATTAAAAAAGCCACAGTATTTTTTATAAAGAAAAGTAAGGAAAGTAAGAATAAACAGATTAAGGCCGATAGTCGAAAAAAGGTAAACTTCAAACGAATTTTTAATTAAATAACCTAAAGCTGGGATAAGAAAGTAAAAAATGGCTCCTGGTTGGTATTCATTGTAACCAAAATCAGTGAAAGACCGGTTTTTTAAAATTTTTCCTACTTTGTAAAAAGAAGCCACTACATCCATTTGTAAATGGTCTTTTAAGGTCATTTTCCTAATATCTCGCCAGGAAGAATCAAAAGTTTGGCAAAGGACAATGCCAAAAGTCAGAAGAAGAGCAAGGCAAAGAATAATTAGCTTTCCTTTAGCAGTGATTTGCATCTTGAAGCTTAATATCCTTTATAAATTTTTTCTGTCACATATTTTTGTATTTCCTGCCAGTCATTAGTCCGGGGCAGAAGCACCCACTGGTTTGATTCATGTTGGAGAGGATTAATCAAAAAGCCAGGATTATCCGGGTCACCGTAGTCTAAGGAGATTGTCCTGATTTCATTTTT
>DATKWX010000064.1:0-5339 GCA_035529355.1 Bathyarchaeia archaeon | reverse complement strand
GTTTTGGGATAAGATTTGCCGCCGGTAGCCAGAATAATGCTGGTGGCTTGGGCAATTCCGCCTTTGTCTGAGAAAAGAGTAAAGTTGTATGGCTTTTTATTTATCTTAGACACACGGAAATTATAAATAATTTTCACCTTGTTTTTTTTAAGTTCGTTTAAAAGACAGTCCAAAATTGTTTGGCTATTATCTGATTGGGGAAAAACACGCTGGCCTCTTTCTATTTTTGTTTTAACTCCCCTGCTCTCAAAAAAAGAAATTAGGTTTTGGTTGGAGAATTTAGTTAAAGAACCGTATAAAAACTTGCCCCTTTTGCCAAAAGCATCAACGATTTGGGGAATTTCTTTGCTGCTTGTGAAATTGCAGCGGCCCTTTCCGGTAAGGAGAAGTTTTCTACCTAACTTAATGTTTCTTTCCAGGAGAACTGTTTTTTTATTGTTTTGGCTAGCACTGATGGCGGCCATCATACCTGACGGTCCCCCGCCGATTATCGCTACATCATAAAATTGCATAGTGATATTATACCGCGCTAATCGCGATTATATTACCTTAACCAGATTATTTTAAAAAATATTTTCTTGACATTGTTTATAAAACGATGCTTTAATGAAATTAATCTTTATTTTGTGAATTTTGTGAAAATGGAACTTAAGGAAAAATTGGTAAATATTAAAAGTAACATTAAAAGGTACTGGCAGAGTCTTCGCAAGAAAATCAAGCAAGCTCCTATCCTATCCGGTTTGCTGATTGGTTTATTGGTAATCACCGCTGTTTTGTCAACGGTAGTTGCATATGTAGACTACCAAGCAAAAAGAACAGGCAGGGAACCGGCAATCTTTGCCCAAATGGGAGTAGTCAGAAACTACGTCTACCAAGGTTTAACCAGAAGAATAGGATCAGTCAGGAATTTCGTCTACCCCACCTCAAGCCCCGTTCCAAGCACACCAACCGGTGTCATGAGATCTACGGCGGCCACTACCCGCTATGTAGCTACCTCTATTGGTCAAGACAGCGGAAGGAACTGCACCAGCTCAGGTTCTCCTTGTAAAACCATCCAATATGCAATAAACCAAGCTGTTTCTGGAGATGAGATCAGAGTTGCAAGCGGAACTTACACCTCTACCGCTAACCCGGTGGTCACAATTGATGATAAATCACTCGTTATTAAGGGCGGGTATGCAACGAATGATTGGAATACACAAAATCCTGAGCAAAACGAAACTAAAATTGATGGCCAGAATCAAAGGAAAAACGTCGTTATCAAGGATTCAGATAGTTCTTCTAATTTAAATGTTACTCTTGACGGTTTTACCATCACTAATGGCCGGGCGGAAAATGAAGCAAGCGGCATACAGGTCTATCCTACCTTTGCCTGTCAGACAGCTGTCTCCTCCAGAGAAATTATGTATGTTAATCTTTCTCATAATAGGATTGTTAATAATTACTCTCAATGGGGCCTTGGTGTCGGGGTTTACCTTTTGTGTTGCCACGCTAACTTAGACAAAAATATTATTACTGGTAATACGAATTTGGGCACTTATGGTAGCGGCGTTTACATCGGCCGCAGTGTTGTTAAAATGACCGGTAATTTCATCGGCTTAAACCGGCTGGGTAGCCCCTGGTCAACTAACCCTACTTATGGCCACGGTATTTTTGTGGACAATTCTCCTTCCAACTGGAGTCCTGTTAATTCGGTTACCTTAAGCTACAATACGATTGCCAGCAATAAAGAATATGAAGATGATCCGGCTGATCCCGCAGACAGCGATGTGCCTGGTGACGGTCTTTTTGCCCAAGGAGGCGGAGTAGTAAACATTACCCGTTCAATAATCTCCGGCCACAGGACCGGGGTTAAAAAAGCCCTAACTGACATAACTCAGATCACGGCTAATGGTAATCTTTGGTTTAATAATGCTAACAACTGGGAAAATATCGGTACGGTTAGTAGCTCTTACACCGGTGACCCAAAATTAGCCGGGGATTCATATCATTTATCAACTTGCACTTCGTCAGCTGCCTGTAATAAGTTTAGCTGCAGTTTTGTAACACCCTATCCTTTAGAAGCTTATGATGTTGACGATGAGTTAAGACCTGTTGGCAGTTTATGCGATTATGGTGCTGATGAGTGGCGGTCAACTGACAGTCCTAGCCCAAGCCCCAGTCCTTTGCCGCCTGGAATGAAATCTCCTGCTCCTTCCCCAAGTTGTACAGGAACAACTAATTTACCAAAAGGTTGTCCGTGTAGCAGTGACTCACAATGCTATAATTATCCTTCTACTTTGGGTTTAGTTTGTGGCCGTGATGATGACGGTGATGGTTATCTTAAACCAGAAACTAGCTCAGGTTTTTGTGTTGTGCCCAAAAGAGATAAAAATAATCATAATAATGCCTATCGTAATGATTGTGATGATACCGATAGGCGGGTAAATATGTCTGCCGGATTTTATCCTACAGCAAGAAGCAATGGTAGTTGGGATTATAATTGCGACAATGTTGTCACTAAACAGTACAACGCGTCGTGCACCACTAATCTTACTGCCAGTACCTGTACCACCTCGAGGCCTTCAAGTGGCAGATCAGGCTTTGTTGGCTCAGTACCGACAACCTGTGGTCAGTCTGTTCTTGCCATAAAGTGTCTTGCATATCGAACTAGCAACTGTACCCTCCAAAGCCCTGGTCCAGGAGTTTATGGAATAGGGGGAGGGCCAATGTGTGTTGCTGATAGCTATCTTTGTCCAAAAGGCGTTTATCCTTATTACTATAGCTACAAAATCGAAAATGTTTATGAGAAAATGGGTTGTCGATAAATAAAAACAGACTTCTTATAGACGATAGAAAAAGTTAAAAGGCAACACCCGGTGTTGATTATTGATTCTTTATCTTGCTTCCCTAACCCGAGCACAAATCTCAAAAACTTTGTTTTTTTTAGACACTAAAATCGTTTCTCCTGTAGGCTGCTTTATTTTTTTAATACCAGTAATAATATTTATGGCAATACTTCCAGAACCACAAGCTGTTTCTTCAACTAAAGAATTTGTATCTTTAACATAAACAATAGGCTTAATTTTGTTATTTTTATAAATCACTATGCCAAATGCCGGTAAATGATATTTTTTGGCTAATTTAGCAAGCTGTCCTTTGGAAAATCTTAACTCTTCCTTAATACATTTGTAGCCGATGCCTTCAAAAAGGGCTAAATTGCCTTCCTTCTTAAAAGATAAAGACAACTTAATGCAAGTTTTACCGTTGACATTTCTATATGTTACCGGTCCAGCAAAGCCGCTAGTGTATAAAATACCCTGTTTTCCAAGGGTAGAAGCCAAGGCTAAGGTGCCATTTATACTAAGTTCGTTTCCCATCATTACTAATTTAGGGAAAGCTTTTTTCTTTGTTATAAAACCTACTTGCTCTACTTTACCAAGATATTCCTTGGCGATTTCCAGCCTTTTGCCTACAGGACAATTCAATACTAATAAAGTAGAGTTGCCTTTGGCTATCAGGAATTTTTCTGTTTTCATTTCATCCATAGCTCAATTTTACCAAAACAACCGTTTATAAAAAAGAAATTTTTAAAGCTCATTAAATTAGGCTTTTTCAAAAAATTTCCAATAGACGTAAAGAAGAGAAGTAACAACAACTACGCCAGCTCCTGCGATCCTTAGCTTCAGAAGATTGGTCCAGATGCTTGAACCCAAAAAAATCAGAAAAAACCCTTCAATCATAAAAACGATTGCAATGAGCGTTTCTGCTTTTTTACTCTGGATATAATCATGCTTAAACCCTTGATTGGCAAAAAATAAAAAAGAAAAGCAAAAGATAAAAAAACAATTGGTGCAAACCAGAAAAAATTCGCTTAAAGATTTGTCTTTTGAGTACAAAGAAACCGTTAAAAATAAAGAAACGAGAAATAAAAAAAAGAAGACGCTAAAAAATATCCGGTAATTTTTGTTGGTTACGGGTATTTGTTTGATTACCTGAAACATATAGTTCTAATTGCCTCAAGTGAGCCGCAAATAATAATTTTCATAAGTTTAAATATTTTTCCATTCCCCGCCCCAAAGTTGTTGTGCCCACTGTTTTACCGTTGCTTTTGGTCCTCTAAACATTATTTGTCCTTTATCTCCACTAACATCAAAGGCAAGAAGTTCTTCGTCATTTATTTTAAGCAAACCAATCATATGCTGGCCTTCGCCATATCTAGTCCTGGCATTAGGTTCGATAACATGGGTTGCCTCCAAACCACCCTCTAATCTTAACCACTGTGCAACTTCCTGATTATTGCCACAGCCACTAAAAACACAGTTAGAGGTGCTATTTTGGCGTACTTCTACCAGCCTGTCAGCTTCATCCTGTATTACCGCTATTGCTTGTTTAAGACTAAGAGGTTGATTTTTATTTCTTCTTTCAAAAGGAAAATCTTCTACCATGGATTATTTTACTTTAATTTAAACAATAACTTCTTAATTAGTATAAATTATGGCATGATTTTAGAACTTTTTCTATAACTTTTATAATTTTAGAGTAAATTAACACAAGTCTTGTTATTGCATAAATAGTGTGTTAAGATTCAAGTTATGAAAAGATTTAACCAAGACGATAGATCAGGACCAAGAAGAGACTTTGACCGGAGAGATTCGGGAAGGCGAAGTTTTGATGGTTACCGCCGAGAAAGAGAAATGCATAAAGCCGTTTGCAGCAGTTGTGGAAAGGATTGTGAAGTTCCTTTTGAACCAACAAGCGGTAAGCCGGTTTATTGCAACGATTGCTTTAAAAAAAGCAGCGCTGGAGCTGGTGCAAGAAGGCCAAGTTTTGAAAGAAGATACGAGTCAAGGCCACAAGACAACAAACAGTTTGAAATAATTAACCAAAAATTGGACAAAATAATTAAGATACTTGAGACTTGTTGTCCCGTAAAGCAAGAAAAAGAGGCGCCAGCAAAACCAGGCGAAATAACAGTCTTTACCCAGAAGGAACCAAAAAAGGAAGCGAAAACTCCCAAAAAGAAAACTCCGGAAACAAAAAAATAGTTTGATTGGAATTTACCTTACCTGCGGTTCCTAGCCCAGCTTTTTCAAAATGTGTTTCCTGACATATTTGACATTACGGGAGTTAGTCCCAAGGTCAAGATAAATATTTATTCCTGATATTATGCCCAGCCTTATTCTTACGCAGTAAGTAACTCCATCCATTACGACAGCTCTGAAAGGCTTGATTTTTCCCTGGAAAGTATCAAAAACCAGTTTTTCAATTTGTTCGCAATTAAGAGTTGTATCCAGATCGATTTGAAAGTTCGGCAGCCAATAATTAACCCACCGATCTTTAGTATTTTCGACAGGGAG
>DATKWX010000063.1:0-3868 GCA_035529355.1 Bathyarchaeia archaeon | reverse complement strand
TAAGAAAGGCTTTAACCAGAATTAAACTAGGCAAATATGGTCTTTGCACCAAATGCGGCAAGATGATAAATACCGAGAGGCTGGCGGTTGATCCCAGCGCCGTTTTATGCGTTGAGTGTGCCAAGAAAGTCAAAGATTGATATTTTTTCTCACTCTTATTCTGATAGACCAGACTGCCAAATATTTAGTTTTAACTTATTTTCCTCAGTTTGTTGTTTTCAATCAAGGGATTAGTTTTGGCTTGTATCCTTCTTCAGATTGGCTTAAGATTAATTTTTTAGTTATCTGCTCAATAGTTTTTTTATTACCCCAAAGCAAAGCTAGAAGCCTGATTATTAGTGGAGGAATAGGCAATATCTTAGACCGACTGATAAGAGGAGGAGTGGTGGATTTTATTGATTTGAGAAGATTTTTTAGGTTATCAGACTTTGTACTCCCGATTTTTAATTTGGCTGATGTTTTTATTTGTTTGGGAGTGGGTCTTTTGATTTTAAATTCTTTGTATAAAATCATTAGCACCTCAAAAGAGGATTAAAAAACAAGTCTGCAACAGGTAACTTGTCATGCTGAATTCATTTCAGCATCTTCTCTAAATTAAAAGTATTTTTATAGATCGTGAAACCCTCCAAAGGCGGGCAGGCAAGTTCAGAGCCTGCCCCGAATTCAGTTCGGGGATGACGTGAAGTGTCAACTTGAGGTAACCCCGGTCAAAAATCTTGACTTTAGGGGCTTTTCTGGTAGAATATCCTTCATGGTGTAAATAAAATTTACACCATATAGTCTCGCTTAATGGCGAGATTTTTTTATTCCGCACCAAAGAAAACTCCGCGGCTTTAGCCCGGAGATAAACTGGGGCAATGTTTTCTCGGTACGGGATGAAAACTAGATCTTGAAGAAACCGCGGTCTTTAGACCGCGGAGTTTTCATTTTACAGCAAATCGTCGGAGTTTTCATGCTTATAAGCCTTTTTTTAACCATCAGCGTATTTAGCCTTCGAGCTGACTCAAAATATCTTGATATCAGTGAAAAATACCCTGGTATCCAGTTACGCTCGGAGATTAGAGAAGAACTAAAATTACCTGAAAAACAGTTGGTAAAGCCAGTGGCGACAAGGCCGGCTTATCAAACTATAGCCCCTCAAGAGCTTCAGCCATTATTTACAAGATATGCTCAAGAATATGGGGTAGATGCCGACATTTTAGCTAAAATTGCCCGCTGCGAATCACATTTTAATCCTCAAGCGGTTTCTGGGCCTTATGGGGGGATGTATCAGTATCTGGTTTCGACTTGGGCCTCAACCCGAAATGCTATGGGTCAGGATCCCAACCCGGATTTGCGTTTTAGCCCGGAAGAAGCAATAGAAACTTCTGCTTTTAAAATTTCTCGGGGTGGAATCGGTGCCTGGCCTGTTTGTGGTCGGTAATAAAGATAGATAGTTAGGAAGTTAGAACGTTAATCATCTCTCACTTTTGACATTTCTCCTTAAAGCTTATTAATGCTATGATTATTTTATGTTAGTATCACAGGTGGTTTTTGAAGACGAAGAAATTTTAATTATCAATAAGCCTTCAGGATTGATAGTTAACAAGGTAAAGACAAGTAAGGAGAAAACGCTTCAGGACTGGTTGGAGAAAAGGTTTCCCTGTCTTCCAGACGATAAGACTAAAACAGAAAATTCCCTTGAATTTTTCAACCGAAAAGGGATTGTTCATCGTTTGGATAAGGATACTTCCGGATTAATGGTGATTGCCAAAACTCCGCCTGCTTTTTATGATTTACAAAAACAGTTTAAAGAGAGAAAAGTATTTAAAAAATATTTGGTTTTAGTTCATGGTCAAGTTGAACCAAAAATAGGGGATATAAGCGTTCCTTTAGGAAGAGAGCCGAAAGACAGGAAAAAATTTACTGTTCGGTTGGGTGGCCGGCAAGCTCAAACCTTTTATAAAGTAATTAAGATTTATGAGATTGCCCCAAAAGAAAAAGTTTCTTTTGTGGAGGTGCAACCAAAAACCGGCAGAACCCATCAGATTAGAGTGCATTTAAAACATATCGGATACCCATTAGTAGCTGACCGGATATATTCGGGTAAGAGACGATTGCAACAGGACCAACTTTGGTGCCCCAGATTATTTTTGCATGCCAGCAGCTTAAGTTTTATTCATCCTCAGCTAAAAAAAAGAGTTGAGTTTAAAATAGCGCTGGATAAAAAATTACAGTCTGTTTTGAATGATCTTGAGCGGAGGCTTACATGAAAAAGAAAATAAAAAAACGTTTTTTAATGCTGGTTTTTATGGTATTAACCGGCATTTTTTCTCTGATCTTTTTAAATATATTTAAAAACTCAATTTGGGATGCTAAAAACAACTTAAATTTTATCATCGAGGCAGGAGAAAGAACTTTTATTTACTCTTATCATCCCCGGGAAGGGATGCTTAACATCATAAGCCTTCCTTCTGATTTGGTGGTGGAAACGGCCAGAGGTTATGGTCAGTATCAACTGAAGAATATTTTCAGTTTAGGTCAAATGCAGAAATATGGCGGCGGAGAATTACTGCAAATCAGCCTGCAGCAGTTTTTTTCTGTTCCTATTGATGCCTATTTGGTAAAAACATCTGGCAGATCGTTTAAGATAAACAGGGAGTCTCTGGAAAAGGGGAAACTGACCTCTATTTTTTTCTGTTTGGTTAGAGGAAAATGTAAGACAAATCTGTCTTGGGGGGATTTACTGCGGCTCCAAAGTAGGATAGCCAAATTAAAGCTCAATGAATTAAAATTGATTAACATTGAGGAAACATCTCTTTATAAAAAAGATAAATTAGCCGACGGTACGGAAATTTCAACCATAAAGCAATCTTTAATTGATGAGTTCGTCCAAAAGTATTTTAGCGACAAAGGTTTTTTGGATGATGGTTTGAAAATCAGCATTCTCAATGCCACGAATTTCTCAGGTCTAGCAAAAAAAGCCGGCGGACTTTTAAAAAATATTGGCGGAGAAATAGTCAGCAGTCAAGATGCTGATGAGGCTTCTGAAGATTCGGTAATTTACTTAAGCGATAAAGAAAATAAGGAGAGTTATACCCTTAAGAGGATTAGCAAGATCTTTAGAATTAAAAAAATTGAGTACAGTCAAGAAATCAGGGGTGATGTTTGTTTGGTTTTAGGTAAAGAGTATTTAAAAATTTTTTACCTTAAGTGAGTTCCTACACTTCCGGGTTTTCAATTTCTTCAATCGGCTCTCTTTTAAATACTGATTGGGGAATAAAAAAATGGTAGTCTTCTTTGCTGAGGGGAAAAGAAGGAATATCAGCGTTCTTTGAACTGCGTTTTTCTTCCTTAATAAAAATAGTTAGGTTTCTTTCGGAAAACGATTTAACTACTGCCTTATAATGGTTACCGGAGCGGATTAGTTTTATTAGTCGGGCCGAAAGGTCATCAGGAACCTTTGCCAGGTAATGATGGCTATCATCATAAACTGAAATGGAATGCTTTCTGACTAGAAGCTTAATGGTTTCATTAATTGAGAGAGCTAACAATATCTTTGCCGGGGCAAGCTTAATTAGAGGGACGACCTTGGTTTTGCCCGGTTCTCCCAAAAATAATCCCGGGTCAATTTTGCAATGACCCTTTTTATTATTAACAAGCTTTTTTTTATTAATCCAAACTAAATTTTTTTTGGCGATCTGGTTAAAACGATCGAATTTAAGAACATTTCTGTAAGTTTGCGAAGCAAGTTTTTTTTGCCCCAGTTCAGTATAGGCTTTGGCCAGGCGGCAAAGAGTGTCAATGTCCTCTTGGTTAGTTTTTAAAATCTCAAGATTGGTTTGAACCGCTGCCTGCCATTTACCGGCTAGAGCTTGCTGAATGGCTT
>DATKWX010000062.1:0-8075 GCA_035529355.1 Bathyarchaeia archaeon | reverse complement strand
TTAATGGCTTTAAAGGAATACTCTGAACACGTCGGCTTAAAGCGGCAACAAGCATCACTTAAATATAAGGTTTTAAAAATCGGCAAATGAAAAAATTTAGCTTTTTGATAAAAACGTATTATTAGTAAAAATAAGTTTTTTGCTTTGGCCATTGTTAAAAAAATTTGCTTTCTCCATCAGGGCGTTTAAACATGTTTGGAAACGAAGCAATTACATACTAGTTTTCCAATAACTCAGCTTTTCTTAACAATTTTTCCAATTCGAGGTTAATTTGAACAAGCTTTATTCGGCGTTCTGGTTTACTAACCTGGCACATGACGTTATAACCTTTTTTTATTTTACCCACCCTTAGTCTCACGAATTCCCTAAGCTTGCGTTTTAGACGGTTTCGTCTTGTTGACCTTTTGTCAAACCTAACTGCTACATTAAAAGCAAAACAAGAAGCAATATCTTTTTCCGCTTTTAAAACTATTAGAGTAAAATTTGCCGATCTAAACCTTACCCCTTGTTTGATAACTTTTGGTATTAAATAGGCTGGTAACCGATGCTGTTTGGGAAGCAAACTAGTATGAAAGACGCTAAACCGTCAGTCTCCTTCTACCTCTAGCTCTTCTTTTTTTTAAAACTCGGCGGCCATCTTTAGTCTGCATACGTTTCCGAAAACCATGAGTTCTCACCCTTTTTTTCTTTTTTGGCTGAAAAGTCCTTTTGACCATAAAGTTATCTTAGCAAAAACTCTTCACCGAATCAACTAAAATATTTCTGGTTTTATCAACGCTAGCTACTTAGAGCAAGCAGGAAGGAGTTTGTCCATTTTCAAAAGGCTCTTCTTCAGGGGTTAACGGGCGTTGGAAACGCACTTTTGCAAATGTTAACTCTTCCAAAGTTTCGGAAGATAATCCATCAACCCCACCAGTATCATCTATCATTGCTAAAGCTTTATCAAATAATTGTACACCCTTCTGTCGTGCCTCATCGGTCCCGGCACAATGATAAAGTCCAGACTCGTGTAGAAGATCATAAATTATATCGTTCCGTGACCAACCTTGATGCGCTGCGTCTCCTTCCATTTCTACTCCTTTTTTATCAAAATTTATAAATAATTGAGTTTGAGATGAATTATATCATATTATATCATATTTTCCCAAAATTTTTCAAAAAATTAGTATTGATATAAAAAGATGCAGTTGACAAATTGTGGATAACTTTGTAATCATGTATTTAGTCCCCTACCTTCCAGTGCAAACTTAAAAATTTTTAAAATTTAGTAAATTGAAGCTCCGAGGGCTAAAAGCCCTCGGATTCTTCATTAATTTTTAAACTCTGTTTCGACTTTAAGCTGAAATCCAGCTGGCGGACTCGGATTTTCGCGAAGGCGGATTAAACTGCCATGATAAATAAAAAAGAGCTTTGGCAAACTGTTCTAGCAGAACTTCAGCTTTCTTTATCTAGAACCAACTTTTCTGCTTGGTTTAACAACACCAGTGTTTTGCAAGTCAAAAAAATCGGTTCAAAACGCCAGCTGGTTGAATTAGCAGTGGTCAATCCTTATACAAAGGATACAATTGAGCAGCGCTATTTGGGACAGATTCAAGAAATCCTTGATCGCGTCACTAAAACCAGCAACGAGGTAAGAATTGTCGTCCAAACACCCAAACCAATAGTCAAAAAAGAAGAAAGTGGTCCCCTGTTCTCCACAGATTTTGAAAAAGAAAGACAAGCGGCACTAGACAAGGCAATCAGGGCCAGCCGACTGAATCCAGCTTTTACATTTGGAAACTTTGCCGTTTCATCAACTAACGAAATGGCTCATGCCGCTGCTTTGGCTGTGGCTAAGAACCCGGGAAAAACCTATCACCTATTATTCTTATACGGCGGCGTTGGCGTTGGTAAAACTCATTTAAGTCACGCTATCGGCCATCAAGTTTTGGAAAATGACCTCCACGCTCCTGTAATTTATTGTACCAGTGAGGATTTTACCAACGGCATTGTTGAAGCAATCAAAACCAGAAGTACAAGAGAATTCAGGCAGAAATTTCGCACTGCCAAGGTATTACTAATTGACGATATTCAGTTTATAGCAGGTAAGGAAACCATCCAAGAAGAGTTTTTTCATACCTTTAACGCTATCCATGCTGAAGGTGGCCAAATTATTTTGACCAGCGACTGTCCGCCTCACGAGATTGAGGGGATAGAAGACAGATTAAGATCGCGTTTTGAGGGTGGCTTAACCATTGATGTCCAAGAGCCTAATTTTGAACTGAGGACGGCAATTCTTTTGATCAAAGCAAAACAGGGGGGCAAGATCTTGCCTATGGATGTTGCCCAGTTAATAGCTGGCAATATAAAGAGTACGAGAAGATTGGAAGGCTTTTTAACCAAGCTCATAAATTTTAGTGAAACAAAAAAAGAACCAATCACTCCCCAACTTTGTCAGTCTCTACTTGGCGAAATTCCCTCTCAACCGATAAACCAAAGACAGTTAATTAAGCCTAAAGAAATTTTACAAACGGTCGCTGAGTTCTATAATTTAAATCCAACCCAGCTTAAAGGCTCAAAAAGGGCAAAACCTATTGTATTTCCGCGCCAAATTGCCATGTATCTCATCCGAACCGAACTAAAAACACCCCTAATGGAAGTAGGATATCTCTTCGGTGGCCGTGACCACACAACGGTAATGCATTCCGTTAATAAAATTACCAAAACCATAGCCATTTCTGAAGAAGTAAGATTAGATATCGAATCCTTAAAAAAAAGACTTTATGGTTTGTAAATTGTAGAAAAGGCTGTGGAAAATTATGTTAAACGCTTGTGGATATTATGGGGAAATGTGTAAAAACAACTAAAGGTTTTGCACTTTTCCACAAAGTTACCCTGTTTTTCCACATACTTGTACACAGACTCTATCTGGGACTTTTACACTTATACACTATCACTACTACTTACTACTATTATTACTAATACATAAAATAGAAAAATTAACAATTGAATAATAATTAAAAAAAAGATAAAATAAATATATGAAAGTTTCAATTCTACAAGAAAATCTTAACAAAGGTCTTAGTATTGTTAGTAGGATAATTAACTCTAAGGTTACTTTACCTATCCTAGGAAATATTTTACTTACAGCAGAAGAAGGTAAATTAAAACTAACTGCCACTAATCTAGAAGTTAGCATTAATTTGTGGTTACCAGCAAAAAAAGAAAAAGAAGGAAAATTTACAATTCCAGCCAAAGACTTAACGGAGTTTGTTAACGCTTTACCTGCGGATAAAGTTTTATTAGAGGAAAAACAAGAAAAACTGCAAGTAGTTTCAGGTAATTATAAAGCTGTTTTTAATGGTACATCGGCCGCTGAATTTCCCCATGTACCAAGTTTAAAAGACAAAAAAACATCAAGTAATGTTGGCAGAAAATTTGAACTTGAAGTGGAAGAATTTGTTAAAGCGGTTAATTTGGTTTGTTTTGCGGCTGCTCAAGATGAAACCAGACCGGTTCTAACGGGGGTAAGATTAAGTTGTCTTAATAACGAATTACAACTGGTAGCCACTGATGGATATAGATTAAGTTTAAAAAGAATTGACCTAAAAGAGAAGTTGGATATTCCTACCCTGATTATTCCGGCTCGAGCCTTGGTTGAAGTAATTAAGGCAATTGAACAAAGAGAGAAACCTGCCTGTACAGGTAGGGAAGGAGAAAAAAAACTGCAGGTAGCAGTAACTAAGCAAATAAACCAAGTGATATTCTCTTATGGAAATCTTGAGGTTATAGCCCGCTTAATTGAAGGGGAGTTTCCAGATTTTCAAAAGATCATCCCCGAGAAGGGAGAAAGCAAGGCGGTTATTGATACAGAAGAACTGATTCGGGCAGTAAGAACCGCTTCGATTTTCGCCCGCAAGAGTGCTAATATAGTGAGGCTAAATTTTGACAAAAAAATGCTTACGATCAAGGCTAATGCACCAGAGATTGGAGAGAACGAAATCAAGATTCCTGTGGAGTTTGAGGGAGAAAAGACAGAGATTGCTTTTAATTTCCGCTTTTTACAAGACTTCTTAAGTTATTTGGACAAAGAAACTTTGTCAGTGGAACTTTCCGGTGCTTTAAAGCCAGGATTATTTAGAGGAATAAAAGATAATTCGTTTCTTCACATAATTATGCCAGTAAGATTGCAAGGAGAATAAAATTCAGGCTTCTTGGCTATTGAGAGGTGATTGAACCATAATATTCGGGTCGGTCGCTATTTCGCCTTTTTGTTTGCTGATGATTTCTTCCGGAGTTGAGGTGATAAGATTGTATTCCTCTGGGGAGGCAGAGACTTTAATAGCAACATGGTTGCTGCCGGCAAAAAACAGCCCATGGCCAATATCACAGCTAAGTAAAAGATTTTTTTCTCCCTGGCTAAGATAAAAAACCTGACCGACAGTATCAATTGCCGCCGGTGACTGTTTCATCAAAAGCTGAATTGAAGAATTGGTAATAATGGCCTTACCATAATCATTATTCAAAAAATCCTCTACATCCTGGGTGATTGTGGTTAAACCAAGATAATATTTTCTTGCTCTTTTGGCAATGCCATAAAGAAAGCCGGCAGAGTCTTGATTTTTCATCATGTACCAAGCTTCGTCAACAATCAAGATCCTCTTTTTTAACTCCCTTTTTATTTTAGTCCAGATAAAGTCCAAGATAATAAACATACCAATAGGTCGAAGTTTGTCCTCAAGATCCTTAACAGAAAAAACAGTAAATGGGTTTTTTAAGTTGACGGTAGAATGTTGGTTGAAAATACCCCGCAAGCTACCTTTAACAAATCTTTCTAATCTGGCTGCCAGGGAAGAAGCATCTGACTCCTCCATACCAATCAGTATTTTATAGAGATCTTCCATAAGGGGGGGTTTATTTTTTTGAGTTTGCGGATCAGGAGTAATTCCTTTTTGTTTATAGGTGAGAACTAAGGCTCGATCCAAAAGCGCTTCTTCTTGAGGAGTAAGCTCGCCCATAATTATTTTAAATAAAGAATGTAAAGAAAGGATTTTTAAACCTAACTCATTTTCTCCCAACGTTTGCGTCAAAGACAAATCAAAAGGATTGATTTTGGATGGAGTTTGAGGTGAGAAACTGATGTACTCACCGCCTACGGCCCGGCAAAGGTCCTGGTATTCTGTTTCTGGATCGATGACTACAATCTCCGTGCCGAAAATAAGAGAGCGGAGGGCTTCAAGTTTGATGGTAAAACTTTTACCAGCCCCTGATTTGCTTAGAACCACCATATTGGCGTTTTCCATACTGAACCGGTCAAAGATAACCAGAGAATCATTATGCTCATTGATACCATACATGATGCCCTTATTGGCTGTTAACTCAGAGGAAGTGAAGGGGAAAGTGCTTGCCAGCGAGGTAGTATCCATATTGCGGACAATCATCAGTTTGTCCGTACATGTAGGTAAAGTGGTTTTAAAAGCATCTTCCATTTGTAGGGCGGCAACCTTGGAAACAATCATGAGAGAAGCAAGAGTAGCCTGAATTTCCTGGGTGGCCTTATTGAGGGTTTTAAGATCGGGTGCGCTGATAGTAACGTAGAGGGCAAATTGGAAGAATCTTTCTGCTCCCTTGGCCAACTCTTTTTGGAGTGACTTGGCATCCTCTAGCTTTACTTGTGTTTCGATATTAATAATTCGGCCTCTTTGAATGTCAGTTTGAAGTTCTGCTTCCATCTCTCCAATCTTTTTACGCAAGTCATCCAAAATACCCTTACCTTTGACAGGGTAAATGAACATACTGATATTGAGGGTTTGATTGAAATTTATTAACGGGGCGAGCCAATTGGCTTCGACAAACCGAGGATAACCGGCAATAAAAAGCGTCCGGTGGTAAGTACGGCTGACCTTAAGGTAGGAAAAGTCAACTTCAATTGCTGGAGGAGCAATGATGTCTTTCACAGAAGTAAGACCTTGAGTTAAAGCAGCGATTGCTTCTGGTGCAGACGGAGCTGTTTGATCGGTTAAACTACTAGTTTCTTGATTTTTGGCTGATTTATTAAACAACTTCATGTTTTTATTTTAAACCTGCGGCATCCGGCACGGTTGACCCGGTTTCTTTTGGTTTCACTACCGTATTTTCAGCACGGACCTTTGGTTCTTGGCTGGCGACCTTTTGAATAATGTTATCAATTTGGCTTTGCAATTGAGCTCCTTCTGACGTTGGTTTTTTTTCAGCTGGTTTAGGAAGAAGAGGGTTCATAGGTTGGATATAACGGATATTAACAGCGGTTTTTGCGGGAGAAGCATCTTTTTCGGAAGGCGGAAGCGTTGCCGGAAGGATAGCGGGGGTGGGCGGTTTCTGCATTGGTTGAACAAAAGTAACGCTATAATCCTTGTCCGAGCCGAACTTTTGACCCTCAGCCTCAGGGTTGTAGATATTATAAAAGAGTTCAATTAATTCTTGACTGGTTAGTTGAATCGCCCTTAGGCCAAGACGTTGGAACTGGCCAATAAGATGGTCTCTTTCAGGGTAAAGAACTGTTTTAGCCTTTTCCAACAAAATGTCTACCTTTCCTTTTTTAAACTGAACTGGCATATAAGGGATAGCAACATAAAAGTCTTTGTCCAAAACCTTGTTTTTTTTAACCGTTGTTTCGACAAATTGACGGTATTTTTGTGCCTGGAATTTTAATTTTTCATTTTGCTGTTGAACAATTTGTTGATCAATTAAATTCAAGTAAGCGGAAATATCTTTTTGTCGGGAGTGAATAATAATCTGGGTGGGGAAGGTAAGCGAGTTTAAAAAGCCAGCATAAGCAAAAATAGTGGCTTCTTGTTCTTTTTCAGATAAAAGACCAAAATTAATGGCAGTAGTTTTGAGGACTAAAGTGCAGGCGCCGTTTTTTAAAATAATCAAGTCATCACGGATCTCGTCAATATCAAGATGATCTTGGGTGCTAGCGCGAATTTTACTTTGGGCAGAGTTCATGGTTTTGCTTTAATTTTAGTAGCAGGGATGATTTTCCCTTCAGCTTTAAACCTGATTATATCAAATTGATGCTCATCGCTTTCGGGGTGGATCGTATATTCCCCATTTTCAAGAGGAGAGGCCGTAAAAAACTGACCTAGTTTGTTGGTTTTTAAGGCCCTTAGGGTATTGCCTTCTTTGTCTTTAATTTCTATAAGAGCATTGGGAATAATTCTATCGGAAGCAGTGACAACCATACCAATGATCAAATTGGGTTTCTCTGGTGGTGCGGGAATTGCAATCTCGGTCGGGAAAAGAGCCGCTACTTCGGGTTTTACCTCTTGCTTTACCGGGAATAAAGTATCAACACTGATAGGTGGAGTCAGCGGTGGAGCAGCCATTATTTTTGGCGGTTGCTGGTTTACTGGTTGAGATAGGGGAGTTGGTGGGGTTACCGTTCCCGCTATTTTTGTTTTAGTCACGGTTAGTTTAGTATCCAACCACAATTTATTAATCTCTTCCAATCTTTTTTGTTCCTCCCGATCAAGGGTAATGGTGGTTGGAGCCGGAGCCAAAGTAGCTAAATATTCGCGCAAAAGAGATTTATCTTTTGGGATTCCTTCTTTACCGATAGTTTGGTCAAGAGGAGAACTAACAGCTTTGGTTTGTAAGAAACTTGGTGTTTGATTGTTTTTCCGCCAAAGATAACGGGTGGGAGCGTAAATAGATTTAATGAAGTTTATAATCCAGCGATCAAGGGGTCTTTCTTGAATGGGCAGAAAAGCCAAGGCAAACCCCATTAGGCCAAAAAAAACAATCAGGGGCCATTTGACAAAGAAAGGAATTTTTAGATAGAAGATAAGATAGGCTGCTCCCAAACCGGCTGCTAGCTCAAGAAACTGCTTCAGCGTCATTTCGCCAACCAGCCGAAATTGGTAGGAAGCGATATTCTGCGGGACAGGATGTTGTTTCATATAAGAATGGGATACCAAACACTAAAAACCAAAAAACTCAATCTAAAGAATAAAATCTTCAGATATCTACTACACTATAACAAACAATCATAAAGCTTGAAAAGATAACAAAGTAGGTCAAAGTGTACAAATTTGTATTTTCACTGTTTTCACAAA
>DATKWX010000061.1:0-2466 GCA_035529355.1 Bathyarchaeia archaeon | reverse complement strand
AGGCTTTTACCAGACCTTTTATATTCTTATTCCAATTAATATCGCCAACATACATTAAAAAATTTTCCGGAAGATGATATTTGTTTTTAATCATTACTGATTGCTGCTTTATGCCTGTTAATCGTCTAAAATTCTTATTGAATGCAAGCTGGATAGGAAAGATTTTTTGTTCCGGAAAACCGATAATATTGACAATGTCTTTTTTAGAATTCTTTGAATCAGTTATAATTGCTTTTGCTTTTTTAAGCAGGAATTTTTGCATTTGCCATTTTATTTTCCCTCTGAAACCCGCAGAATAATTGTTAGGAAAAATTAAAGGTATCAAATCATGAATAGTAACCACTATTGGTTTTTGTCTTAACCAAGGTAAGGTAAGAAAAAATGGGTCGAAATGGGGATAATGAACAAGATCAAATTTTTTAAGATCTAGAGTCTTATTATATTGCCTTAGAAAGTACTTATTACCGTCTTTCAATCTTTGCAAAGATAAAACTAGGCTTTCGGCATAAATACCTACCCCTCTTTTTAAAGCTAAGGGGTGAAGTCGGGAAATATCAATAACAATCTTTTTCATTTTTTAAACAAGCGCCGGTTTTTATTTAAGCAGTACAAAAAAAGAGTCTTCAGCGTCATTATCCCATATTCAACTGAACAAACGAAGCTAGCAGAAGAAGCTTCGGGAAAATAGCGAACAGGAACAGGAATCTCGCCAATTTTAAACTTATTAGCTACGGCCGCTACCAAAATTTCCTGATCAAAAACAAAATTATTTGACATTCTCATAAAGGGAATTTTTTGCAAAGCCTTAACTGAAAAGGCCCGAAAACCGGTATGGTATTCGGACAAATTCAGACCTAAAATAATATTTTCTAAAACAGTTAAAAAACGATTACCATAGTATTTCCACCAGGGCATGCCGCCGGCTAAGGCTTCTTTTCGGGAACGGATGCGGGAACCAAGCATAATCTCAAATCTCCTCTGAATAATTGGCCTGATTAACTCTTTTGTTAAAGTAGCATCGTACTGATAATCCGGATGGATCATGACAATAATATCAGACCTAGTTTTTAATGCCTCCCAATAACAGGTTTTCTGATTCCCCCCATAACCCAGGTTGGTTGGATGTAAAAATACTCTTAAACCCAGCTTTTTGGCAATTTTAACTGTTTTGTCAGAAGAACCATCGTCAACCAAAATAACTTCATCAACTACTTCTTTAGGAATATCTTTATATGTTTTCTCCAAAGTTTTGGCCGCATTGTAAGCCGGCATAATAACGACAACTTTTTTTCTTTTTTTCATTTGTTTCCCTGCTCCCAGTATTTTATGAAAGCAAGGCTATAATGCAATCCGGAAAAAAGGGCAAAAACAAAACCGGGAAAACCATCTTGAAAGCCTCTATGGCGGAAAAAAATCATTATAAACGTTTTTAGCGGTAAATAAAATAAATACTTTAATTTATTAAACAAGTTAAGAGAAATTTTGTTCTCCTTAAGTTTATCGGCTGTCAGAGAGGTATAGCGGTTGGCATTTTGCAAATAGCGGGAAAACGACGGCGCTGTTAGGTGGATCAAAGGATTTTTAATGTAGCCTAAGGAACCACTGACTTTTATCTGCTCATGAACTGATTGGCAGGGGAAATAAGCCTGGCCGTTTTTTACCAATCTAATCACATAATCCGGATATTGCCCACCTTTAGTCAGAAATCTTCCCAAAAAGTAATTCCTCCTAGGAAGGTAATAACCATTTATTCCTTTTTCCTTTAATTTTGTTGTTTTACTTCTAATCTCATCGCGAAGCGATGATGTTACTCTTTCATCTGCATCAAGCTGTAATATCCACTCAGCAGTCGCTTTTTCCAAAGCCAGCTGTTTGTTCTTATGAAACATCGCCTTGTTGCTCACTACAAAAACCCGGGCGCCTAATTTTTTGGCCAAAAAAGGCGTCTTATCAGTTGAAGCACCGTCCACAACAATTATTTCATCGGCCAAACCTTTAATTGAATGAAGGCAAGCAATAATATTTTCTTGCTCATTAAAAACCGCCAAAACTACCGATAGTCTCTTCTTTACCATGTCTTAAATATTATAATATAATATTTGCATATTGATAAGCAGATTTAAAACTTAACCTCAACGGAAGAAAATATATTTGAAAAACAAAATCATGCTTTATAAGCTGGAAAACATCAGTCAAGAAGAACGGCTTTCTACAAATTAAGCAAAAAATCTGCATTTTAATAAGATAAACGCCGCTTTAACTGCATCAGGCCAAGTGATTTTTTTCCCTTCCCGATATTCTCTGCCTGAATAACTGATAGGCACTTCGTAGATTCTAATTTTCCTTTTTAAAACTTTAGCCGTCACCTCTGGTTCAAAACCAAATCTGTCCTCTTTTAAGTTTAAGTTGTTTAAAAGCTGTCTGGGAAAAACTTTGTAACCTACTTCCATATCGGAAAGAGTACTA
>DATKWX010000060.1:0-3996 GCA_035529355.1 Bathyarchaeia archaeon | reverse complement strand
CGATAAACTCAGGGTAGGTTGCCCCATTCGGACACCGCCGGGTCAAAGGTTGTTGACACCTAACCGGCGATTTTCGCAGTCTGCCGCGTCCTTCTTCGGCCTAAAGATCCAAGGCATCCATTGTCTGCTTTAATTCAAGCTTGTCACGCTCAGCGTGACTATTGCCACGCTTAGCGTGGCTGTAAAGATCATTCATTCTATTCACTTTTCAAGGAGCCATGAAGCAGAACAAAGTTCGCTTCATGGCGACGCATCCGCCGAAGGATCAGGCGCGGAACACGGCTGAATAAGCCGAGTGCAGCAGCCTGACCCGAAGGTGGGAAGGAGCTCTCCGCCAGAGGCGGAGAAACTCTTCTCGTCGTCTTTTTAAAGAACTGAACTATGAGAAAGTTCAGGTTAGAAACGTTTAATTTCGAAAAAATTATTACGTTCCTAACCACGTGTAAATTTTTCTAAAAGAAAATTTATTACGTGGTGGACCCAGTCGGGATTGAACCGACGACCTTCTCGTTGCAAACGAGACGCGCTTCCGCTGCGCCATGGGCCCGCTCAAGTTCATAAAGCCATCATGAGTGCTTTTTGACTTTAAAGGCTACGTGCCGAAACAAAACTAATAAATAAGGCTAATCAAAGTGCTTTTAGCCAAAATAACAAAAAAGTCTCCCTAAAGGAGACTTTCTAAGCAAAAAAGTAAAATACTTTCCTAAAAAATTACTTGCTGCCATCCCGCAATGATCATTAGCGGAACGACTCGCATTAAAAATTTTAAGTTAGATTTACTCATTAAGTTAGAAAAATTCTCCTTAAGGTATTAATTACCTTTTTATTACCAAAAATTAATTGTAACAAATATTTTTCTTTTTTTCAACAAGCACTTTTAAAGAAGACTTGGGTCTAAATCTTCTCTAGCTCTTTCAATGGCGTCAAGTGCCTGTTGAGGTCCTCCCCTTTTTGGAGCTTTATGTCCCCTACCATGATAGGTTTCTACAAATTCTTGTCTTTCTAAACCACTTTGCACTCTTTGGCTCTTTGCAACATCTTCCCTTAATTCCGCGACTTCTTGTTGGCGCAAAAGCTCCGTTTTCCTTACATCAGCCTCATTTAGTGCCTGCAAAAGGTCCGTTTGCAATTCAACAAACTCATCTCCTGTGAAAACCTTAACTGTAGGTCCGGGTTTCGCCTCTTCTCCCATTTTTCCTCCATTTAAAAATCCTGCTTTAAAAAAGCAATTTTCCAACTCAACCAATACTTATTTTACCAAAGATTTTTGAAAAATCAAGAATTATAAAAGCAGATCAATTATAATATAAACAAAACCATTTTTATTATTTTGCCCAATGGATTCTAATCTGCCTGTTAGCCAGTCTCAATCTTTTTCCAAACAAGCTTATCCGGAAAAAAAACCTTTAAAAATAAAGAAAAAGTTTTCTCCTCTTTTAGGCGTATTTTTACTTTTGGGGCTTGGCCTGGCTGTTTTTGGATTAGTATACAAAACCGGAATACTCCGCCGATTCAAAGAAAGAACTCCGGAAATAATGGTATACGACTCCGGCTATCATCAGTATTGGAACTGGTGTTTTTGGTGTATGGGAACTGGACAAGGATGCGGCCGTTGGAAAGATAGTGATGGAAAAATTTTCCAATCAACCAGTAATTTTTATGCTATAACCAGAAGTCCTGAAAATAATAATAAGGCGCCTATGGGCGGTCGTGCCTTTGGTCCGTCAGATTCTTGTCTACCAGGCGGAGGAACAGACAATCAAGTTTGGAACCGTTACAAAAGTTACTGTGTTTCTCTACAAAGAGATCAAGGTTATGGGGCAGCTATGGGAGGAGGACCATATTTTAATGCCACCAATACCAATTGTGACGATTGTATTAGTATAATAGAGGCAGTTTTTAATGCTCAAGCATTAAAGGTAGTTGCTCGTGGCTACAGCGAATTTCCAAAAATAACCTATAACGCAACGAGAGTAGCAGAATGCGCTCCGGGAATAGTAAATGTCAATGAAGATGGCTGCGCTTCAATTAACCTTACAGTTAGCGCTCTCCGTTTTAAATTCATGCTTTCTAACGGCCAAAGTTCTGGAGTAGTAACTTCTAACTGTGTTCCTGATTCCGCGAGCGGCACTACTACAGCCTGGGCAGTTTTAGGACATGACCCAAAAGCTAAAAAAATTATTTGTACGGCTGAATATACTTTTACCAATGTTCCTCCAAATACTAACCTTACAGTAACTGTTTTTACCTATAATCCTGTGGTAGAAAGTAGTTTTCCTCTGTCACCAAATCCTGGTTGTGTTAAAAGTGTTGTTACCCTACCTCTTCCCTCTCCTTCTCCCAGTCCATCACCGTCACCAAGTCCCTCACCTAGTCCTAGTCCGAGCCCGAGTCCATCACCGTCACCAAGTCCCTCACCGAGCCCGAGTCCATCACCGTCACCTTCACCAAGCCCATCACCAAATCCTTTAATCTGTACGGATTTAAGCTATGATTTTTCTACTGAAACACTTATTCCTGGAATAACTACAGTTGTCCTTCAATGTTCTTATTCAGGAGAAGGGTTTAATCATTACAACTACCGCTACCGAGAAGAACCTAACGCTAGCTGGAATTCACCCACAGGCTGGGAAAATACTTCTCAATCTGTTTCTTGGCTTATTCCTTCTGACTCCGGAGGAAAAACTTATAGATTTGAATGTCAGGTCTGTAATAGTGATGAGAGTGATTGTACTACCTGGGGAGAAGTAAGAGGAGCGGCTGTTTTCGTTTCTTCGGTTTTCAAAAGAGCTTCTCCTCTTCAATTATTTATCTTACTAATGATTTCCGCTTGTTTTTTGTATATCAGCATAGTTATTTTCAAAAGCTATAAAAAAGGTCAGAAATTAGATAAAAAACAGGCTGTTTTAATCTTGGCTCTTACAATTCCTCTTATAATCATTGTGGGTTTGATTGTTTCCAAGATTATTTATGAATCAAAAATAACTGAAATAGAAAAAAAAGAAAGAGCACCTGAAGTATACCAGGCCGAACCTTCACCGGCTTTACCTATATGTGCCAGATTGATTGCGATTCCTGAAGCTAGTCCCAGCCCTATTCCCTCAGTTACACCCAGTCCGAGCCCATCACCAAGTCCATCACCTTCACCTAACTCTTCTCCAAGCCCGAGTCCGTCACCATCTCTCAGCCCCAGTCCATCATTATCACCCAGTCCTTCTCCTTCACCAAGCCCGTTACCATCACCGAACCCAAGTCCATCACTAGCTCCGTCACCGAGCGCTAGCCCCAGCCCTACTCCCTCAGTTACACCCAGTCCGAGCCCTAGCGCCCCAACTTATTCTCCAGCGCCATCTGTTCCAACGCTTAAACCCGCTCCTTCACCTTCACCAGTTTACTATGGCTATGTTACACCGCCCTCGATACAACCTGCAGCTTCCCTTTCTCCTTTATCTCAACCCTCTCCTTATCCACGAACTACCATGCCCTCCACTGGTCAAGCAATGCCTGTCACGGGAATAAGTTTACCCACAATTATTCTCGCCTTAACAGGAACGGTGATGATTTTACTAGGATTGCTACTTTAAAAAAGAAGGATCATTCTGGAAGATTGAAGCTCCGAGGGCTAAAAGCCCTCGGATTCTTTCTAATATTTTACCGTGCATTCTCAACTTTAAGCTGAAATCCTCCGAAGCGAAAATAAGTGGACATCCAATCTGGCTATCCATCCGATAGCTAATAGCCATCGGTTTTTCGCGAAGGGGGAATAAATAAGGACTGTGGGTGATCCAGGAGTCGAACCTGGCACCTTTGTCTTATCAGGACAACGCTCTAACCAGCTGAGCTAATCACCCGTCTGAGAGATCAACCCCCTGATATATTTTCTGCTTTTTTCGCTCCTTTCACACCCACCCTAAAGTGAACTTGTTCTACTTCAGGGTTTGACAATCTCAAGTAGTGGTAGGAAAAATAACTCCACGAACTTTTTCTCAAGATTAC
>DATKWX010000059.1:0-4566 GCA_035529355.1 Bathyarchaeia archaeon | reverse complement strand
GCAAAGCGGACGCTCAAACAGTTAAAAAACTTCTTATTGAAAAATTAAAGTGAGCCTCATAATATAAACTAGCATGCTCGATTTTGTCCATTTGCACGTCCACACTGAATATTCACTTTTGGATGGTCTGAGTAAGATTCCCGAACTGGTAAAGAAGGCTAAGGATCTTAATATGCCTGCTTTGGCCATTACGGATCATGGAGTAATGTATGGTGTTATCCCCTTTTATTTAGAATGCCAGGAGCAGGGGATTAAGCCAATCATCGGCTGTGAGATATACATGGCCCAGCGTTCCCGCTTTGATAAACAAACTAAAATTGATGCTGACCAATATCACCTGCTCTTATTGACTAAAAATCTGGAAGGTTACCGAAATTTGATGAAACTGGTAACCGAAGCCCATCTTAATGGCTTTTACTACAGACCCAGAGCAGACTTTGAACTTTTAGAAAAATATCATCAGGGTTTAATTTGCACAACTGCCTGTATTGAAGGTGAAGTTCCCTCGCTTCTTCTCGAGGGGAAAGAGGAACAGGCAAAAAAAGTCAGTCAGAAACTCTTAACCATATTTGGGGAGGACTTTTATTTGGAAATCCAAGTGCACCCGAGAATTAAAAAACAAAGCCAGGCTAATGAAAAACTGGTAGTGCTTTCACGCAAACTTGGTATCCCTTTAGTGGCAACCAATGATGTTCATTATGTGGACAGGAAAGATGCCGAGGCCCAGGATGCGCTACTGGCGGTGCAAACAAAAAAGACGATTGCTGATAAAAATCGGATGACCATGATTGATTCTCCGGATTTCTATCTTCGTTCAGCTCAAGAAATGAAGGAGCTTTTTATTGAACAGCCGGACGCGTTAAAGAACAGCCTAAAGATTGCCCAAAAATGCGATCTTAAAATCCCTATTGGTAGATGGATCTTGCCTCGATTCCCTTTGAAAAAAAAAGAAACAGCAGAGTCGGTTTTAGAAAAACTGGCCGAGAAAAACGTAAAATTGCGGTTTCCTCATCCAAGTAAGCAATTTAGAGAACGGCTTAGCTATGAATTAGATGTAATTTGCAAGAAAGGTTTTGCCACATATTTTTTGATTGTTCAGGATTTTGTTAATTGGGCCAAGGTGCAGGGAATTAGAGTTGGTCCGGGCAGGGGAAGTGCTGCCGGTTCATTAGTTTCATATATTTTAAGAATTACGACCATTAATCCGTTAGAGCATAATATTCCTTTCGAGCGTTTTTTATCCCCGGACCGGCCGACTCCACCGGACATTGATTTGGATTTTGCAGACGATCGCAGGGACGAGGTGATTGCCTACGTTACTAAAAAATACGGTAAGGGAAAGGTAGCCCAAATTATTACTTTTGGAACAATGGAGGCCAGAGGATCGATAAGAGATATCGGTCGCGTTTTAGGTATGCCTTATTCTGAGCCGGATAAAATTGCCAAGCTGATCCCCGTTGGTTTTTCAATTGAAGAGGCAATGAATTCTGTAATTGAGCTTCAAGAGTTTTATAAACAGAAAGAATTTAAAAAGCTTTTGGACCTGGCAAAAAAAGTAGAAGGATGCAGCCGTCATGCCTCGACTCATGCCGCTGGCGTAGTTATTGCCGATAAGGATTTAACGGAATATGTTCCTCTTCAAAAAGAATCGAAAGGAGAAAGAATAATTACTCAGTATGATATGTATGCCTTGGATTTAAACGTTTCCGAAAAAGCGATCGGTCTTTTGAAAATGGACTTTTTAGGTCTAAGAAATTTATCCATTTTACAAAAGTCAATTGAATTGGTCAGTCAAAATACAGGCAAAAAAGTCGATATTTCCGAAATCCCTCTAGATGATAAAGGTGTTTTTCAGTTAATCAGTAAAGGACAAACAGTGGGCGTATTTCAATTAGAGTCAGGCGGCATGAGGAGAGTGGCTAAAAATCTTAAGCCTTCTCAATTTTCCGATATCACCGCGATGGTCGCTTTATACCGTCCCGGGCCCATGGATCTTATACCAGAGTTTATTAAAGGGAAAGAAAATAAGCATAAAGTAAAGTATCCTCACCCTGATTTAATACCCATTTTAGAAGAAACATACGGAATCGCCCTTTATCAAGAACAATGCTTACAGATAGCAAATCTTATGGCTGGTTATACCATGGCCGAAGCCGATAATTTACGCCGCGCCATCGGTAAAAAGAAAAAGGCGATTATGAATAAGGAAAAAGAGAAGTTTGCTGATGGCGCGAAAGAAAAAGGATACTCGAAAAATGTTGCTGATAAAGTTTGGGGTTACATAGAGAGGTTTGCAGGTTATGGTTTTAATAAAGCCCACTCTGTTTCTTATGCTATGATTGCCTATCAAACTGCCTATATGAAAGTTCACTACCCGGTTGAATTTATGACCGCTCTACTAACGGCGGAATCGGTGACTAGCTCCGGCCCGATTAAAGACGAGAAGGTTTCTCGAGCGATTGAAGAAGCCAAAGGAATGAATATTTTCATCCTCCCTCCGGAGATCAATAAGTCTCAGACTTGGTTTAGTATTGAGCGTGACCCCCATTCCTTAGAAGGAAAAGCAATTAGATTTGGTTTGGCGGCCATTAAAAATGTTGGTGAAGCCGCCATTGAAGCCATCTTGAATGAAAAAAAGAAAAGAGAGTTTACTTCCTTAACGGATTTTTGCTCAAAAGTCGATAATCAAAAAGTAAACAAAAAAGTTTTGGAAAGTTTGATTCAGGTTGGAGCTTTTGATGCTTTTGGCAAAAGAGCCGCCCTTCTTTCAGGCTTGGAAAAAATTAGACAACAAGCTTATGAGGAGCAAAAACGTAAAGCCAATGGCCAGACGTCTTTTTTTGACAATCCAGGGGATAAAGTTACAAGCCATATGTCAAAAGATGAGCTTCCGGAAATTGATGAATTTGAAAAAAGCGATCTTTTGAGCTTGGAAAAAAGCTTGCTGGGAATTTATCTAACAGAAAATCCGTGGGAAAAGTTTTTGGTAGAGTTAGAAAGTCAAGTTACCCACCGAATATATGAGTTGGATCAAGCAGAATTAGGCGAAGCAAAAGTAAAAATCGGCGGTGTGATTACTAGAATAAGAAAGATTTTAACCAGGAGAGGGAACAACGAGATGGCTTTTGTTACTATTCAAGATAAGACTGGAAGCATCGAGTTGGTTATTTTCCCGCGGATATTTAATTTGGTAAAGGATTTTTTGAATAAAGATAGAGTCATTATTGTTGAAGGCAAGTTGGACAGTCGTGATGACAGAGTTTCTCTGATTGCAGAAAAAATAAAAGAACTTTAGGATAACGCGACTCCGGCGTGTGTTCCCACACTGGTTTGTTAGTTTTCCTACTTGACAACTATTTACTAACTTAGATATATTTTAATCCCAGAACATAAAGAATGTTTTGGGTTTTTTTATGACAATTTTTAAACACGAGATTTTTTTTGAAAATTATTATAAATTATGGCCGCATCCGCGGCTATTTTTTTTGAGTTATGTCAAAACTAATAAAAATTCCCGGAATTATTGATACTCATGTGCATTTAAGAGACCCGGGAGCGACTCATAAAGAAGACTTTTATACAGGAACTTGTGCTGCTTTGGCTGGAGGAGTTACTGCCATAATTGATATGCCAAACAATCCAACTCCGACAGTTTCCCTAAAAGCAATAACAAGAAAGAAAAAAATTTGTGCAAAAAAAAGCGTTTGCGATTATGGTCTTCATTTCGGAGCTGATAATAAAAATTGGTTAGTTCATCCGAAAGCGGCTAAAAAAACTTTCGGGATAAAAATTTTTATGGACCAGACAACCGGTCCTTTACTGGTAACCGATTTGAGAATTTTAGAAAATCACTTTCAGTATTGGCCAAAAACAAAACCAATAATGGTTCATGCGGAAGATGCAACTTTAGCCAAGGCCATTGGTTTGGCAATGACGTATGACAAGTGGCTGCACGTTTGCCATTTAAACAAAGAAACTGAATTGGAATTAGTGGCCAAAGCAAAAAAGAAAGGGGCTTGTATTACAGTAGAAACCTGTTCTCACTACCTTTACTTAACAGATAAGGAAGACAAACTTTTATGGCCGTTTTCCAAAATGAGACCTCCACTGGCGACTAAAAAAGATGTCCAGGCGTTATGGAAAGGAATTGAACTTGGTTTAATTGACACTATTGCGACTGATCATGCTCCGCATACGATTCAGGAAAAAAAGTCCAGCGAAGCTCCTTGCGGCGTCCCAGGCTTGGAAACCTCACTCTCTTTGATGCTTAATGCTGTTAACCAAAGAAAATTGAGTTTGAAAAAGCTAATTAATTTAATGTCCGTAAATCCCGGTAAACTGTTTAACATAAAACAAAAAAATTCTTGGGTAGAAGTTAATATTAATAAAAGCTGGAAGGTAGATAATAAAAAATTATTTACCAAGTGCGGCTGGTCCTTATTTGACGGCTGGAAATTAAAGGGAAAAGTGGTAAAGGTTTTTATAAGAGGTAAAAAAGTTTTTGAAGATGGAGAAGTTTTAGTTAAAAAAGGATTTGGAAAAGAACTGTGAACAAGATTAACTTAG
>DATKWX010000058.1:0-9829 GCA_035529355.1 Bathyarchaeia archaeon | reverse complement strand
TGATTTTTAATCTGTGCTGCTTTTTCAAATTCTTTGTTTAAGCTTACTTGTTTCATTTCTTTGGTAAGCTGTCTTATTAAGCCTTTGATATTACCGTTTAAAAATTTACAAATCTTTTTTACTGTTTTTTGGTAGGCTGTTCTGTCAACACCAAAGCAACAGTCAGGACAAAGTTTAAGATGGTAATACAAACAAGGCTTTTTAGGTAGTCTTTTGCAGCTTCTAAAAGGGAGAATCCTGCGGATGGTTTTTAAAACCTGCCTTACATCTGAAGCCGAGGGGAAAGGACCAAAATTCCAACCCTCGGATTCTTTTCTTCTGGCGGTAAAAACCCGAGGATATACTTCTTTGGAAATACAAATCATTAAAAAACTTTTGTCGTCTTTATTACGGATATTGTATTCCGGCTGATGCTGATTAATTAGTTTTGCTTCCAAAAGCAGAGCTTCGAATTCAGAGTTGGTTTCCTGCCAGGAAATGTCAGCAATCTCTCCAACCATTTTTTGCGTCCAAGGCCCCAGATTTTTAGTTTGAAAGTAAGAACGAACCCGGTTTTTTAAATTAATTGATTTACCAATATAAATTATTTTTCCAGAACTATTCTTAAAAAAATAAATACCCGGTTTGTTCGGAAGTTTACTGATTTTTCTCTTAATTGACATAGTTAAATGTATTTCTTTAAAAACTTTCCCGTATAACTTTTTTCCGACTTGATTATATCTTCAGGTCTTCCTTGGACTACAATATAACCGCCTTTGTCTCCTCCTTCCGGCCCCAAATCAATTACCCAATCGGCATTCTTAATCACATCAAGGTTGTGTTCAATGACGACTACCGAATTACCTTTAGCTACCAATTGTCGCAAGATCGAAATTAATTTTTTTAAATCATGAAAGTGCAAACCCACGGTTGGTTCATCCAATATATATAAAGTATTCCCCCGAGGAATTTTGACCAATTCACGGGCTAATTTTAAACGCTGTGATTCACCACCCGATAAGGTCGGTGAAGATTGACCTAATTGCAGGTATTCCAGACCAATGGCTTTCATTTCCTTAAGCTTGTTTACAATCCTAGGAATGGCTTTGAAAAATTCTAAAGCTTCCTCAATTCTCAATTGTAATGCTTCATAAATATTTTTATCATTCCAGGTAATTTCTAATACTTCATCAATGAACCTTTTGCCTTGACAAACCTCACACTCCACCCATAGATCAGGCAAAAACTGCATCTCGATCCTTACTTCACCCTGTCCTTGACAAGCGTCACAACGACCGCCTTTGGTATTAAAAGAAAAATACGATTTGTTAAAACCCTTAAGTTTCGCCTCGCGTGTTTGGCTAAAAAGATCACGAATCTCGGTAAAAACTGAAGTATAAGTTGCCGGATTAGATCGGGAAGTACGGCCAATGGGATTTTGATCGACAATCAAAACACGCGCTAGATTTTCCGCTCCAAAAACATTATCATGTTCACCTGGTTTTTCTTCAAACTGAGCTTTAAATTTCGATTTAAAGCCTGCTTGTTGTGGAAGGATTTTTTTTACCACTTTATACATAGTTTCTTCAATTAAAGTGGATTTACCAGAACCGGAAACGCCGGTAATGCAAGTTAAGCGATTTAAAGGAATTTCAAGGTTAATATTTTTTAAATTATATTGCCGACATTTGGTTATTCTCAACCAGCTTTCAGGTTCACCCTCTACCTTAGAAAATACAGGAATATTTTTAAGACCGCTAAGATACATGCCTGTTAATGAATTTTTATCTTTTTTTATTTGTTCCAGGGTCCCTTGACTAACAATCTCGCCACCTTTATCACCGGCTAAAGGACCAAAATCACAAATCCAATCAGCAGCTCTCATCATTTCTACATCGTGCTCGATAATGATTGGGTTATTACCAATATCCCGTAATCTTTCTAAAGTTTTAATAAGACGTTTATTATCACGCGGGTGCAAGCCCACGGTCGGTTCGTCTAAAATATATAAAACACCCGTAAGACCGGTACCTATTTGGCTGGCCAACCTTATTCTTTGGCCTTCACCAGTAGAGAGAGAGCCGGCAGTCCTGGCTAAATCCAAATAATCCAAACCCACGGCCAACAAGAATTTTAG
The DNA here is from genome assembly GCA_035529355.1 of Bathyarchaeia archaeon. Lineage (GTDB taxonomy): Bacteria > Patescibacteriota > Microgenomatia > UBA1400 > UBA1400 > DATKWX01. The sequence goes on along the minus strand of DATKWX010000058.1, from coordinate 7,713 downwards.
TCTCAAGTGGATTTCTTTCAAAATTGCCTTACTTATCTGTTTTTCCTTTTCTGAGCTCAGTTTTTTTTCAAGATTAGCCAACCACAAATCAAGTTTTTCAAAAGACATCAAAGTCACTTCGTAAATGTTTTTTTTATCGACGGTGGCTGATAAAAATTCTTTTTTGAGCCGGGCACCCTGACATTTAGGGCAAGGCTTTTTAATCATTAGTTTTTCAATTTCTGAACGGATAAAATCAGAGTTGGTATTGTAATAGCGGCTCTCCAGAGATAAAGCTCGCCATTCCGAAACTTTACTCCGATCAACGCTCATTTTTATTCCCAGACCTTTACATTCTTCACAGGCACCCAGGGGTGAATTAAAACTAAAGCTTGAAGGTTGAAATTGTGATAAAGAAATGTTGCACCGCGGACAAGCATAATTTTCGGAAAAAAGGATGTCTTGCCATTGTTCTGGCTGAGAAGAAAAAGAAAAACTTTTATCCTTTACCAAACTCAAGACAAGAAAACCATCGGATATTGCCAAGGCTTGACGACTGGCTTCATAAAGCCTTGCGCGAATCTCTTTGAAGTCTTTCAAATGAGTGGTACTTACAATCAACCTGTCAATCACCACGTCAATATTGTGCTTGTTATTTTTGAGTAAACTTATTTTTTGATTTATGTCCATTAAGTAATTGTCAATCCGCGCTCGCTCGTAACCTTGCTTAATCAAAGTGTCAAAAAGTTTTTCAAAAGTTCCTTTCTTTTGTTTAACCACCGGAGATAGAATGTATACTTTAGCCACACCCTTTTGTTTGGCCTCATTTTTTACCACCTCTTCCATTTGGTCAACAATCTCCTGAATTGACTGTTGGGTTATTTCTTTGCCGCATTGAGGACAATGAGGATGACTAATCCGGCTAAAAAGCAAACGTAAATAATCGTAAATTTCTGTTACCGTGCCGACCGTGGAGCGGGGATTAGTAGAAATGCTTTTTTGATCAATGGCAATACTCGGTGATAAGCCTTCAATTAAATCAACATCGGGTCTACTGCTGACACGTAAAAATTGCCGTGCATAAGAAGAAAGGCTTTCTACATAGCGACGCTGGCCTTCTGCATATAAAGTATCAAAAGCTAAGGAAGACTTACCGGAGCCGGAAACACCGGTAAAAACCACCAGCTTGTTTTTCGGTATTTCCAAATTAATGTTTTTTAAATTGTGTTCGCGCGCGCCCTTGATAATAATTTTATTCATAAACTCCAAACTCCACTAAAAACCCGCCTCCTTCCGACCTATTTTTGGTCAGAATACGGCTGAATTACTATTATAGCGAAAATGCCAAACAGCGCAAGAACTGTGTTTGGCAAAAAAACAAAAAAACTAAACTTTTTCCACCTTAATAATCTTGTCTCTTATCTTTGCTGCTTTCTCAAAATCCAAAACTCTGGCAAAATAACGCATTTGTTTTTCCAAATCCTTTATGTATTTTTTCTTTTGCTGAGGAGTCAACTGACTGACATCAATCTCTTTTAAGTTTTCCATTTCCCCAACCGATAAAGGTTCAATAATCCTCGGCCTTATCGCTTTTTTAATTGATCCGGGAGTAATGCCATGTTCTTTATTGTATCTAATCTGAACTTTTCTTCTTCTCTTAACCTCATCTATTGCTTCTTGCATTGCCAAGCTCATTTCATCAGCATACAAAACTACTTCACCTTCAAGATTTCTTGACGCTCGACCCATAATTTGGATCAAGCTGGTTTTAGAACGCAAAAACCCTTGTTTATCTGCCTCCAAAATCGCAACCAAACCCACTTCCGGCAAATCCAGGCCTTCACGCAAAAGATTGATACCGACTAAAACATCAAAATTGCCTTTTCTTAAATCAGCCAAAATATCGCTCCTTTTCAGCGTCTCAATATCCGAATGTAAAAAAGATACTTTAAGCTTAGTTCCTGTTTTTTGCGGGTCAGACAGGTAACTGGCTAAATCTTCCGCCATCCTTTTGGTTAGGGTAATTACCAACACCCTTTGACCGGCTTTCTTTTTTCTTTTAATTTGCGAAATTAAATGAGCAATCTGGTTATCAGCTGGTAAAATCCTAACCTCCGGGTCAATCAAACCCGTTGGTCTGATTAACTGCTCAACTACTCTATTTTTTGACTTTTCAATTTCCCACCCAGCCGGGGTAGCGGAAACATAAATCACTTGGGGGATTCGGCATAAAAATTCTTTAAACTTTAAAGGCCTGTTGTCCAAAGCAGACGGCAGGCGGAAACCAAAGTCAATAAGGTTTTGTTTCCGAGCAAGGTCGCCGTGATACATCCCTCTTAATTGCGGCACGGTCACATGTGACTCATCAATCACCACTAAAAAACTGCTTCCAAATCGGTAGGTAAAATAGTCAAGTAAAGAAAAAGACGGCTGTCCCGGAGTCCGGCCGTCAAAATAGCGGGAGTAGTTTTCAATGCCGTTAACATAACCCGTTTCTTTAATCATCCTTAAATCAAAGTTAACTCTTTTTTCAATTCTTTGCGCTTCAACCAGTTTGCCTTTTATTTGGAAACTTTTAATTTGCTCCAAAAGCTCATTTTTAATCTGATCAAAAATATTATCTAAAACATCAAAACCGGTTAAATAATGTTTGGCCGGATAAATGGAAACATTTTGTTTTGGTTGCGCTTTAGTATTAAGCCCTTTTATTTCAATTCGCTCTACCCTACCGGCTACGAAGAATATACGAACTATTTTATCCTCCTTGTAGGCGAGGCAGATATCTATCCTATCTCCCCTGGTACGGAATGTTCCTGGCAAAAAATCTGATCCTGCTTTTTTATAATAAAGTTCAACCAGTTTCTGCTGGCAGGAAAAAATGTCTAAATTATCCCCCACCCTCGTAAAAAACGTTTTCTCTTTGTAGGTTTCCGGAGCTCCGATATTATAAATGCAAGAAACCGAGGCTACGACAATAGAGCGCGGATAAGAAAAAATATTACTGGTCGCCTGCAATCTTAATTGGTCAATTAAAGGATTAATATCCACTTCTTTGGCAATATAGGTGTCTGATGCAGGCAAATAAGCTTCCGGTTGGTAATAGTCATAATAAGAAACAAAATAAGAAACCGGATTTTTAGGGAAAAATTCTTTTAATTCCTGATAAAGCTGGGCTGCCAAAGTTTTGTTGTGGGAAATAATTAAAGTGGGTAGCTGGGTTTGTTCAATTACTTTGGCAACCGTATAAGTTTTTCCGCTACCGGTAACACCAAGTAATACCTGGTGTTTATTTCCCTGCTCCAAACCAGCAACCAATTGCTTTATTGCTTTTGGCTGATCACCTTTTGGATTGAATGAAGATACTAACTTAAATTTATCCATACTCATATTTTACCACTCAATAATTCATTAAAGTCTCTTGAAGGTCAAAATTATGAGAGGAGACTATAAAAAAAAGGTTTTTTGATTATAATTTACACCCAAATACTTTCTTCAGACCCTATTGTGCCAGCCGCTCTTTCATTTATTCCAACAACGAACCGCAAAAGCGTTGGATCTCCTGTCTCATCAGCAACTACTAAGGCAAGTTCTGCTGCTGACCCTAAAGGGCCATCCCAATCATCTGCCTCACCGACTCTGGATGCAGCATGAAACAGTTTCTGGCATATTCCGGATTATAACACCAACTTAAAGATTCTTTAAAATTTTATCCTAAAAGACAAGACATTTATACTATGGTATACCTAATATATCATCATGAAGTTTTTGCTCTTCTTCAACCGTAGTTTGTTCTCCATGACCAGGATAAATAATAGTTTCCTTGGCTAAGGACAAAATTTTTTTTATCGATCGCTTAAGTCTTTGCTCATCGCCACCCGCAAGATCGGTCCGGCCTAAACCACCTTGAGCAAAAATTAAATCACCGACAAAACAAATATTTTGTTTACGGCAATAAAAACTAACACTTCCTTGCGTGTGACCGGGGGTCTCAACTACTTTTAACGACAAGCTGTCCAACCTTAACACTTGACCTTGAGTAAGATCTTTATCAGGCAAGCTCGGAGGATCTACTTCCATCCCCGTAAAATATTTAGTTGTCTTTTGTGTTCTTTTTAAAATTCTTACATCTTTAGCGTTTAGATAAAAAGGAATATTAAAAGCCAATTTTAATTCTGTTACTGCCAAAACATGGTCAAAATGGCCGTGGGTGCAAAGGATAGCTTGCGGCTTTAAATCCAAATCTGAAATTTTTCTTATAATAAAATCCGCATCATCACCGGGATCGATAATAAAGGCCTTACGTGACTTGTCATCATAAAACAAATAACAATTAGTAGCTAACTGCCCGACTACTAAAATTTCCATCTGCATATGGTTATTTTAACACAACCTCCAGAGGAAAATTTGGAGAATTAGCCTGTTTAAGGTAAAATACGACCTGTAATGGAAAAATGTTATCAACCACAAGAGCTGGAAGACGAAATCTACAAACTCTGGGAAAAAGCAAAAGTATTCAAACCCCAAAGAAGCAAAAAGAAATCGGTTTTCAGTATTATAATGCCCCCACCCAATGCCAACGCACCCCTTCATATTGGTCACGCCATGTTTATCACGATTGAAGATATCATGACCCGTTTTCATCGCATGAAAGGTGATGTAACTTTATGGCTACCTGGTGCTGATCATGCCGGTATTTTGACTCAAGTAGTTTTCGAAAGAAAGTTAGCCAAAGATGGCAAAACCCGCTTTACTTTGGGCCGGAAAAAGTTTTATAAAGAGTGCTATAAATTTACTCAAAACAATAAAAAAATCATGTTCAATCAGCTAAAAAAAATTGGTGCTTCTTGTGATTGGAGTAGAGAAAAATTTACTTTAGACCCAAAAATATCCAAGCAAGTACTAAGTACTTTCATCGACTTGTATAAAGAAGGCTTGGCTTACCGCAAGCAAAGATTAATAAACTGGTGCCCCCGCTGCATGACCGCTCTTTCTGACTTGGAAGTTGAGTATAAGGACGTAAAAGGCAAGCTTTCGTATATTAAATATCCATTAAAAATTCATTCTGATGTCACCGGCCAGCGGATTTTTTTGGTAGTCGCTACGACCAGGCCGGAAACTATGCTTGGTGACACCGCCTTGGCTGTCCATCCAGAAGACAAACGCTATGATCAGTTTGTAGGCCAAAAAGCAATCCTACCGATAGCCGACCGGCCGATACGGATTATTGCTGACAAAATGGTTGACCCAGAATTTGGCACCGGAGTGGTAAAAGTAACGCCGGCCCATGACCCGCAGGATTGGCAAACAGCTCAAAAACATAAACTAAGAATAATCTCCGTCATTGGCTTTGACAATAGAATGACAAAAAACAGCGGCGAGGAATTCAGCGGACTTACTATTACAGAGGCAAGAAAAAAAATTATTACCAAACTGAACAAAGCTAATTTACTCATTAAAGAAAGAAGTTTTATTCATAGTGTCGGTCACTGCGAACGTTGCAAAACACTTGTTGAACCTTTGGTATCAGAACAATGGTTTATTAATACTAACAGTAAATTTAAAATCAAAAACGGAAAACTGAAAAAATTGTTGGGTGTTAAAACCGTTTCTTTAAAACAGTTGGGCATCTTCGCAGTCAAAAAAAGGTTGTTGAAAATACTTCCCAAAAGGTTTAGGAAAAACTATCTTACCTGGATGCGCAATCTTGATGACTGGTGTATTTCCCGCCAACTTTGGTGGGGACACCAACTCCCAATTTGGTATTGTGGTACCAATGGTCTTTCTGATTTGCAAAAAAGTATGAATCCAGAACTTACGAAAAAATCATTGCCGGGCTGTGGTCATGTAATTGTCAGCCTTACGAAACCAAAATCCTGTCCTTCATGTCACAAAAGAACCACAATTATTCAAGACCCAGATACCTTTGACTGTTGGTTCTCTTCTGGCCAATGGGCTTATACCACTTTAGGATTTCCCAATGGTCATGATTATAATTATTTTTACCCCACTTCCGTGATGGAAACCGGCTATGAAATTTTAAATATCTGGGTAGCCAAAATGATTATGCTTGGCTTATACCGAACCAATAATATTCCTTTCAAAACCGTTTACCTTCATGGTTTGGTGCGGGACGCTTTTGGCCAAAAAATGAGCAAGTCCAAAGGTAATGTGGTTAATCCTCTGGACGTAGTCGCCAAATACGGAGCTGATGCTTTACGTCTAGCTTTAATTATTGGCCCTGGAGCAGGTAATGATGTTTCCGTGGGCGAGGATAAAATCAGAGGCTATCGCAACTTTACCAACAAAGTCTGGAATATCGGCCGGTTTATTAACGGCAACCTATCTAGACAACATCAACAAGTCTTTTTTGATCCAAAGTTACCAGGTTTAACCAAAGAAGACAAGGAAATTATTAAAAAATTAGAAAAACTAATTAGTCAAGTAACTAAAGATTTAGAGGCTTTTAAATTTTCTTCAGCAGCAACTTTAATTTATCAATTTTTATGGCACGAGTTTGCTGATAAATATATTGAGGCTGTCAAAGACAGGGTCCGGAACAAAGACATTGCCAGTCTCTCGGTTTTGCGCCATGTGTACCTAAATTGCCTTAAGCTACTTCATCCCTTCATGCCGTTTATTACCGAGGCCTGCTGGCAACAAATCCCACGTAAGCATAAAAAAGCACTGATTATTTCTCTTTGGCCAAAAACATAAAACTATGACCCACTTACTGTCCAAAATAATGTCTTTCGTTCTTTTTGGTTTGCTTTTTTTTCTCTTGCTAAACCTCTGCTGGCCGAAAAAAGAAATTGATAAGGCAAAATTAGGGGCCAGCCGTTGGCCCTTATCAGTAGAAAAACATCTTGCTTTAAGCCGGACTTTTTTTCAAAATGGCAACGAACCAAAAGCTCTCGAAGAATTAACTTTGGCAAAGAGACTTTATCAGCCTCTCAAATTCTTTGATTTTACTGATAAATTAAAAAAACAATTAGAAGAAACGGAAAAATTGGTTTTTAGTCGTCAAAAAACAAAGGAAGAAATCGAACACTGGAAAGCGATTCTGCAATCAAAACCTTCCTCTCGAGATATCTTTTTGCAGCTAGCGCTTTTGCATTACCAGCTTTTGGATGAAGAAAGAACTAAGGAATATTGGCAAAAAGCTTTTTATTTGGATCCAAATAGTGAGATCGTGTTAAAAATTGGACAGCTAGTAAGCCAATAGTGAAGTTACTTCTTTTTTTCTGTGTCTTTTGCTTCTGGTTTTTTCTGCTTGCCAGCTGATCCAGCTACCCCACCTTTTTCTTCCTCAGCTTGTTCAGGCTTGGCCTCGGCTTCTCCCTCGGCAACCTCTCCTGCTACTTCTTCACCTTCTGCCGGAACCTCTTCAACTGGTTTCTCTTCTTCCTCTTCCTTCTTCGGTTCTTCAACCTTAACAATCAGTTCCTCTTCGTTTTCCACTAAAATTTTAATTTTGGCTTTATCAAATTTAAGGTCCTTAACGCTAATACTTTGACCGATCTCACTAATTTTTGTAAGGTCAACCTCAAATTTATCAGGCAAATCAGTAGGTAAAGCCTCAACCTCAATCTCATCCATTACCGGCACCAAAACTCCACCCTTAGTTACTGCCGCAGATTCACCCACAAATTCGATAGGAATAGGAACATGAACTTTTTGTGTTAGGTCAACTTGGTGAAAATCAACATGAAGAGGTTCATCAGAAACCGGATCTTT
>DATKWX010000057.1:0-2113 GCA_035529355.1 Bathyarchaeia archaeon | reverse complement strand
TATTTTTTCCAAAGAAGGCCGGGAAATTATAAAAAAGGTCGGTACTGCGGTCGCCGCCGGTGTTACCGCCCTTCTCCAGTTTGCCTTCCAGTTACTTGCCCAATTTAAATTTACTATTTTAGGCACTTTCATTGGCGGTTCGATTCTCGGCTTACCCGGAGCCACGGCTGGTTTTTTTATTGGTCGTATTCTAGATAAAGGAGTTATTCATTTCTTCCAAAATATTGGTGGAAGTCTGGCTGGTGCTAGTGGTGCCGGTCTTGGTGGAACTACGGCAGCAGCAACCGCGGGAATTGCCGGCGCCGGAGCGGCGACAACAGGACTGGCTGCTTTGAGCCCGGCAATGGCTGTACCTGTTTCCATCGGTCTTGTCGGTTTTCTGAGTTACAATTATTTTGTTAATGTTAACTCCTCTTTTGTCCTACCAGCGGAACTGGGAATTTTTGATCCTGAAACTACTCCATATGCTCAAGATAAAACACTCAGCGTCACTAAAAAGGCAGACTTAGGCATTATTGAGGAGAGCGGAACAACTATTCAATATACTATTGAAGTTTCTTCTCAAGAAGGAGAGATAACAAATGTGATTATTACTGATGATTTTGATGAAAATTATTTGGAAATTCATTCTATTAGCCATTTGCCTACCAGCCGTAACGGAACAATAACTTGGGATATTGACCAAATGGTTCAAAACGGAAAGCTGTCTCGTGATTTTTCTGAAGCTGGTAATACTTTTAGAATTACCTACAGTGCTGTTACCAAACCTGGAGTAAATAGACAAACCAGGATTTATAATGAAACTACAGTCACCGCTACCACTAAAGAAGGAGATGAAATTACCCGTCGAGCCTATTTTACTCTAAACAGCGCTTGCCAGGATATTGTGGCCAAAGCAGGCGAGATCATGAATGACCTAATTATGGCTAGTGATAGTCAATGTGAAAGAATCAACTCTGGTTGCGTCAATTGGATACGGACAAACAGGTGGGAAGGTTATCTCCATGGCTATAACTGTCCTGTTTCTGAAGAAATCCTGGCACAGACAAGACCTTTATCAACAACTGGCGGATGTGTTGTTTGTAATGATCTTGTTACTATGTCTTACGTTTTAACTAACCATCAAAATCCTCAAACTACCGGATGGGAAACAACAGCCCAAAGATGGAGAGAAAACGGCCTTCTGGTGATTGACAAAGGAAAAGGAGACATATCAAGAGTTTCCGAAGGAGACATTGTTTATTTTGATGTACAAAGAAGAAATAATGGTAGTTCTTATCTTGATACCTTTTCTCATGTTGGAATTGTTGCTGGTGTTACTTTAAGCGGTATCTACACTTGGGAATCAAATACATCTCAAAATATACAGCGATTTTATTCTTATAGCCAAGGGGCATTTCTGCCTCTTGGCGGCGTGGTTTTTGTTAATGCGATTGGTGATACTTGTCAGGACTAATAATGATAAATCTAATTTCTTTTATTAAAAAACAAAAACTATTTGTCTTTCTTTTTCTGGTAATCTTGCTTCTACTTGTTATTAAGTTTTTTCTGTCAAAACCAACGCCCTTAGAAAAACAGGCAGAGTCGCCTGCACCATCGGGAAACAAAATTGTTTCTCCACCAAAGAAGACAGAAAAAGAAAAATACTCTGAAGAGGCAAAAGAACCTCTTCCCTCAACTAAAATTCCCTACGATCCTGTTAACGAGGCTTTAAAAGAAGTTCTTGAAGAAAAACCCTGGCTGCTTATGCTGCCAATTGTAGAAAAAAACTATATAATTGATTATTTGGGTGAAGAAAAAGGTTTCCGCATCCTAATGACAATTGATATTACCTCTTCTTTAACGCGAGACGAGCAAATAGCGGCAATAAAAAAAGAGGCGCCAGAGAAACTCAAGCAAATTGGCGTGGATTTAAGCAAAGAAGAAATCTACTATACTTTTATTCCCTAAGCCTCTTACTCATTAATTATTATTTGTGAAAACAGTGAAAATACAAATTTGTACACTTTGACCTACTTTGTTATCTTTTCAAGCTTTATGATTGTTTGTTATAGTGTAGTAGATATCTGAAGATTTTATTCTTTAGATTGAGTTTTTTGGTTTTTAGTGTTTG
>DATKWX010000056.1:0-10716 GCA_035529355.1 Bathyarchaeia archaeon | reverse complement strand
ATAAATCGGTTTCAGCTGAAGGTGCTTCTTATTAATTCCAAAAAACCTGAGGCTGTGGGATGAACTTTCTACTCTTAAAGGAATCTGGCCATCCTCATTCTGATATCTAAGGAAAAAATCAATCACTGAAGCGACCTGTTTGCTAAAACCAAGGTCAACTAAAGCCAAAGAAGCACTAAGATTATCTGTTGCCCACCAGTCGCGGTGGATTTTTGGTCCGGCCAAAAAAGCACCGCTAATAAAATTGTTTTTAATAACTTTAATGCAGCGCTCTCTTGCTCTTTCCAATAATTCCTTTGAACATTCAAATTCACCATGTTGTAAAAATTCTTTTTTAAACGAAGCCATTGTTTAGTCTAAAGTCTTTAAACCTAAAGAGCGGCTATTAATTCGTCTAAAGTTGTCACTCCTTCTTCCAAAAGTGCGTCAAATTGTTCTGGAGTAATGCCTAAAGCTTGCATTGTTACCAGGTTCTCATCCTTAACTTTCTGAGAAACAGAATTTGTTTGGTCCTTAATTTGTCTGTAAACCTCGTAAGCTAAGGCAACATCTCCCCTGAAAAGGGCATCTCCATCTAAGATTGGCTTTTTACTCATACTGACTTTCTTTAGCTAAATAATATTCCAAAAAACCATAACTGGCAATTTTAATTAAATTCTAGGGTTGAATTCTCCGGCAACCTAAAAGCTTTCTTTGGCAGTTAGTCATTAATAACTGCTAATTCTATCTAGAAATTTAAGATTTTAACCTAGGCCTTTTAAAAATTAAAATACAGGTTAAAAGAATAAAAAGTGCAAAACCTAGATATTCCAAGAGTTGCGGCCAGAAGAAGAGATAGATAGTTAGATTACTAGGGTTTAGATTACTAGAATTTAAAACCCACCCATTTTGCCAGTTATTAACCAAAATGTGGTCTTTTAAAAATGTTGGCCGGGATAAAAATGGCTTGCCTTGGAAATAGAATGCTTTCCAGCCGGGGTTGAAGGATTGAGATAAAACTAGAGTAGTGTTTCGATCCAGGATCGAAGAATCCAACGATCCTGGATCGTGGACCGCAGTGGCCACGTCGGAAAGAATGATTTTGTAAAAGGAAGGATTGGGATGTTTCACATCCAGTAATTGAGTAATTGAGTAATTAGTAATTGAGGGTTTAAAATCAGGAGAAATTAATTTAATATTTTTCAAAAACCGGTAAGGAATTTGGTAAACATTAACATTCTCTAAACTATTAACAACCTTTTCTCTACCCTGAGAAATATTATTAAAATAAAGTGTATACCCTAAACCATAAATATTTTTTGGCGACAAAACAAGATAGTAACTATGTTTTTTACCATCATTGTCTAAATATATATCAAGATTTGATTTCTCTATAGTTTTATTAAAAATATTAAAACGCCATCCCCTATTAGGTGTTATATTTTCAGTTTTAAGGTTAAAAAGATAGCCAAATCTATGCTCTAAATAAGGAAGGTTTGCTTTAATACAATTTTCACTATTCTGAGAGTCAAGAACAATAAGGTTTTGGCCATTAACAACCTGGAGTTTCATTTGGGCGCTACCGTTAGAATTCCTTTCACAAGCATCGTTGCGCTGGTTTAGAAATTCCTCATCTTGTTGATTGTTGTACTTTAGTAAATCATTTTTTGGCAAAACTATCTTAATTTTTGCTGGATCATTAACCTGTGGTATCTTTACAGTCAACTCTTGCCAATCTTCATCTTTTTCTGGCTTAAAAAGTAGCTGATCATTTATATAAATCTGGGGAGAAACAATAATTGATTCTCCGTAATTTGGAGGATTTATAATAGTAAATTCCGTCTTATTGGATAGATCTAAAAATAAATTAGCACTGCCAAAATTTTGCGGTAAATCCGACTCAAAAACGAGATTACCATAGTCTTCTTTTACCTGGAAAACAATTTCCTTGGGATCTTTAGAGCTGAAAAGAGAACGGAATGGAAAGTAAATTTCATTGTTACCTGCCAATTGCTGATTAGTAACGGTAAAATAATCGCCGTAATCCTGAAATGCCTGATCAAAGTCATCATACCGATCAGCAGGTCCTATTTGAGGCAGATTACTTTCTAGACTGATAAAATTATTTGCTATCTTTAGATTTTCATATTTATAAATACTGATAAAATCAAATTGTTTTGTTAAATTTAAACTTGGAACTTGGGAAAAAAATTCTTCATAATCGCGGTAAATCATTTTATGAGCCGGATCAAGATCGATACTTTTGTCAAAGTAAATAAAATTAATATCATATTTATCTAAAACTGATGCTAATAATTTTTGGTCTTTGGCATAAATTGCTTGATCTAACTCCCAATAAAGATTTTCATTTTCCCTGCTCCAAGGGGTAAAAGCAATATCTGTAATCGGTTGAGGAATCCCATACCAGATAAATCCAGAACCAATAGTTCCCCATTTATTTTGCGTCCAAGACCAATACCAAGACTGAGGCAGAATTGCTACTCGTAAATTGTAATCTTGGCTTTTTAAGAATTCAAAAACTTCAAAATAAGCTTGGGGTATAGGAACTGCTAGATTTTCATAAAAGAAGTGTCTTTGAAAACTGGGGAAAGAATAAATTATTAATAAACAGTAAACAGTAAACAGGAGAAAATAAGAAATAAACTTTTTGCGGATTAAAACAACTAAATAATATAAACCTAAAGCTAAAAGAACAGTATAAGAAAGAATATAGAGGATAGAAAATTTAGTAAAAGTAAAACGGAAAACTGTCTGAAATAAAGATATTTTATCTCTTAAAAACTGAGACAGATAGCCAATACCAGGAATATCAGTTCCCATTAAGAAAAAGGCAAAAATAAAAATTAAAGTAAAAGGAATACTCGATCGTTTCTTTTTAAGAATAACAGAAATAAGGCCAACTATAGCTAAAATGAAAAAAATCCAGGTGGGTACTTGAAACTGCCAAATTCCTAAATGCTGTACCCAGGGCCACATCATTAAATGTGGCTCTCCGGTCTTAAAATCCAAATGTCCAAAATCCAAAGAAAAACCCTTGAAGGTCGCTACGCTAGTAAAATCACCATATTTATTGTTACGATAAAAAATATCACTCGTTCCCATCTCAAAATTTTTAGAATTCTGAATCGTTTTGGAATTTTTCCAAGTAGAATATGCAAACGGCAAACCCCAGTAAGCATTAACACAAAAGGTCAATAAAGTTATTACAAGTATCCTTTTGAAAACTATTTTAAGTGTTCCCTTAGCTGAAACCAGTCGGCTGAAAAAGATAACTACCACACCGAAAATATAAACAATAAAAAGAGTTGGTACATGAGCCTGAGGGATACTGAGAACTGAAAAAATAAATAAATGCAGTAAGTGTTTTTTATCTCCTTTTTCCAAATATTGAAGGATGAAATAATAAAGCCAAGGCAGGAAAGCAAAATGAATGATAAAAACTTCAAAAGGTAAGAAGAATTGTTGAATTACCCCCAAATTATATTGGTAAAACAAGGCAGAAAATAAAGCAATAAAATGCGCGTATTTTTTATCTTTTAATATGTATTTCGATACTATTTGATAAACCCCTAAGCCTCCCAAAAAATGAAGCAAGAAAATATATGTCCAACGAATGAGATTGGTTGGTAAAAATATGGATAAAAGTAGCCTAAATAAGTCTTGAGGAAGATTAGCCGCATGAGACATACCATCGATACAGCCTAAACCTCGATACTCTTGCCAAATTCCAAAAAAATTACGTTTAATAGTTTCCTTAAAACCTAACTCTGGAAAAAGATTATCCCAACCAACCAAAAAAGTATTGGACTTAAAATTACAGATAAAAAGTATAACTTCAATAACTAAAAGAAAAAGTATTGGTAGAAAACGCTTAAAATCTAACTTAAGCATACTTTAATTTTAACCTAAAGGTAGCAGGAAGCAAAGACTGAGGAGTAATAATACCTTTGGCTAAAAGATAAAGCAGCAATAAAGCCTTTTCAGGCAATAAAGCAACTGTAAAAAATTGTATCAGGTTGATGAGTAAGGCTTTAAAATTAGGACGGTAATTAAATTCCTTAACCGCCAATAATCTGATTTTTAAAGTATTAAAATATTTTTCTTTAATTCCGGTTAAAGAATCATTTTTTCCGTGAACGCGGTAATACAAGAGTCTTTGCCTTAAATTAGCAAATTTTTTGGTCTTTAAAAATTCAAAAAAGGTCAGCAAATCATTGTTGGCCGAAAAACGGATTTTATATAACTCATCTGAGTCTACTTCATTTTTTCTAAACATAATGGTCGGGTGAATCATCGGGTGAAAAACCGCATAATTCCGATAGATGTCTTTTGGACTTAAAGGCAAATCTTTTTTACCTACTTTGCGGCCTTGTTTGTCAATCACCCAGGCCTGAGTGCCAACCATGAAAATATCAGGATTTTTTTGCAAAAACTTAACCTGTTTTTCCAAACGTTTGGGATGAGCAATATCATCGGCGTCCATTCTGGCTACAAACTCTCCCCTGCTCATCTGGAAAGCTAAATTAGCACAAGCGTCTCCGCCTCTATTAAGGTTCTTAGCTAATCTAATCACCTTAATTTTTTTAGGGTACCGGGTTTTAAATCTTTTAATTATTTGTGAAGATTTATCAGTAGAGGCATCATCTATAATTATCAACTCCCAGCTTTTGTAAATCTGGTTAATAATACTCTGGATTGACTCCACTAAAAAATCTGCCGCGTTATATACCGGCATAATAATAGAAACTAATTCCTGCCCAGCTAAATGCTTTAGCTTTTGGCGGGGTGATGTTTTTTTATTTCTCATCTGTTTCTCCTGAGTCAGTAACGGTAATTGGCCGCTGAATCTCAATTCCTTTATCTTTAAGACACTGTTCATAAACTGGCTTGTAAGGCTCATTTACCTGAGTGCCATCTGTCATTTCCCACTGAGCGCTGGAAATTTCACCGCACTGGAAAATACCCTCATTAATCATACTTTTTTGTTCAATTAGAGCTTTTTGTTTTAAATAATCTTTTATACTCCCACTAATAATAAGACCAGTAATGATAATCGCTAAAGCAATAAGCGATTTGCTAATAATTTGTTCATAATTCATAAATCCTCCACCACCTTTCTTGGGTATTAAATATATACTCTCTTCAAAAGACAAATAATTATCTTTTCAAGAAAGTAGGCATACAGGTTAAAGGTCAGAAAAAAGGTTCTCCAATTTGGAGAAGTAAAGGACGCGTTCGTCCTTTTCCTTTTTTTCTTTCCTTTTCCTCCTAACTTTCCGATCCTTCAGGATCGGGGGCTCGCCATTGGCGAACTTCTTGCCTTTCGGCAGCCCCCAATCCCTTCGGATCTCCACATAGCGACTCCTCCTAGTCGCTGGTGGTGGGCGGGTCGGCGTACTCGACCATTGTCACGCTAAAGCCTGTGACATCGGTCGGATCGCACACGACAAACGCCCAGGCGACGCCCTCGATCCCAATGACTTCGAACTCCAACCCGTTACCGTACCCCACCGTCTTGGGGTTATTGGCACCCTTGCCATTGTGGGTTGGATCCAGGTGGAGCCGGCAACTGACCCCGTAGAAGCGGGCCGTCCCATTTGGAATCATGATGGACAGAACGTGTCCTACCCTCTTGCCCTCCTCAGGCAAGTTCTTCTGCCAGAGGCGGTTGCCTTCCCACTCCGCATTGTAGGCTGGGCCCTGAGGGCTCAAGTAGACCTGCCCCGCGAGAGGGACCGGCACCGACTGGACGACACCCTGCATGAGCTGCGGGATCTGAGGGATGACAATCACACCCTTGTAGGCCAGGCCGGACACGACCAGGACGACCACTGCGACTATGACCAGCGCGACGGCCAGCACGGTAATGACCACCCTGACGAGGCCCCCGAGGAATCTGCGAATGGGTCCCACCAGCACGAGCCCCAAGGCCATCAGGATCGGTACCAAACAGCACGCACCACCAACCAACAAAATCGTCTCCATCTCAATTCTCCCCTCTCTTCCTACCGTCTCACCGACGGCATCGCTACTCACCAAGTACCTAGCCTGAGTTAACAGACTAAGTCCCCGTTTTCACGATGGCTCCTGCGTTTTCGCAGAAACTCGGTCCTACTGCCTCACCGGCAGTTTCCCTTACCCTTCCTCAAGGGATCTCGGGATCCTCTTGGCGTTTCGCCCATCACGTTAAACGTGACTCATGGTTAATTCCATGAAAGAAAGGAATGAGAGTGAATGAGAAGAAACAAAACGCTTTTTTAAATTCCTCCACCATCCGAGGATGGCTTCGCCAACCTCGGAGGTGTTTTAAGCGCTTTATTTTCTCTCAATCACTCTCATTCCCTGCCTTAAAGGCAAAGAAAAAGAAAGAAGAAATTTTTCCCCCGCCAAAAGCTAATGCCTTTAGACGGATAAACCTGCCCGCCTGCGGGTCATGCTGCTTCACTCGAGTTATTCACTCGTGTTCCGCGCCTGATCCTTCGGCGGACTAGTCGCTCCGCAAATTGCGGAGTTCCCTGTATGCCTATATTTTAAAGAGCTGTAAATAATCCCTGTTTTCAGATGCTTAAATCTAAAACAAAAATTACTTACTACCTCTGAGACTTCCCGCCAAATTTTCTTGGTGCTTCGCATCGGCTATTTAGCCGCGCTCCGCCCAGGAAATTTAGGCGGGCAAGTAGTCCCAGAGTTGAGGTCCGAACTGCCCTTTTCGAACCTCAACTCTAAGACCAATTAACAATTCATTGACAAGAGAATGTTGTTATGTTTAGATTAATCAATGGCTAAACAAAAACCCACTCTTAACCAAGCTGACTTTAACCTCTTAAAAAAGACCTTTTCTACCAAGGATGACCTTAATAATGGTTTAAAACCAATCAAATCAGATCTAAAAACTCTCAAGTCAGATGTTAAAAATATTGATATAAGACTGGTGTCAGTTGAAAAAGATGTTAAAGGCATAGATACAAGATTAAAATCAGTTGAAAAAGACGTTAAAAAAATCAAAAAAGACACCTCTTATACTGCTGACTATCTGGACAAAAATATGATTAAGTTCGATAAACGGACTAAAAGACTAGAAAATCATCTTCATCTTCCAGTTATTCCGGAACTAGATTTTATTTAATTTTCAAAGTGCATTTCGCTTTATTTAGTCTAAAGTACTAAAAAAGAGACTTCACTGCCCTTTAATAAGGGCAGACGTAAAGGACTTTAAAGTCTCTTTTTTAATCCTCCTTTGCGGAGGCATCTTTTATACTCTTTTTTTAAGTAAACCAAAACCGGTAATAGCCAAAATGCTTGAACCAAGTAAAATGGCCAGGTTTTCAGCTGGACCGGCTTCAGGCAAAACCTGAATCTGGGTGACCTTTTTTTCCACACAAATTTGGGCAGTATCTTGAGTTTTTTCACTGTCAAACCAAGCTTCAGCCAAGTTATTAATGCAATACAAACCGGCAAATTTATCTTCACCGATAACTTTGGCTTTTAAGTAGAAATCACGTGTCTCACCGGCTTTAAGAGTAAAGATAACATCATAGTCACCGGAAACATATTGTAAATATTGAGGTAAAGTATCTTTGAAATGGACATTATCCAAATCCTGAGCCCCGGTATTGGTAACAGTGATTTTAAACTCCAATTCCTGACCGGGTTTGAATTTGTAATCAGAAACAAAAAGGTTGTCAACCCAAACCGGCTCGCCACCTTTAGTGGTTTGGTCCGGATGTTTCACCTTTTTGTCAAGACTGATTTTTTTAGCAACCACACCACCGTACTGGCCGCCGTATTGGCCGTACTCACCAGAAGCCATAGCTTTGGCCGGATTTAAAAAGCCAAAACTTAGCATTGCTAAAATAGTTAAAAGATTTTTGGTATTCATACTATCTATATATATAAAAAGCCTACTTTATAAAGTAGGCAGGTTAATATTTAAAATGATTGATTTAGTCAAATTATTAAATCAGATCGCGATTGTAGCATATAAAATACTATTTGTCAACACTATGGGATACTTTAATATATCAATCCTCCAAACTTGCTTGGCCTACAAAAAATCAAAACTCTTTTAAGGGTTGTTCCCGGAGGCCAGCAAGACTGCAAAACTAAAACATCTTCATTGGCCACTTGTTCTATCGGATTAGTGTCATTGTAATCAACAATCTTTTTGTCATAAACATAATAAACAAAGCTTTGGCCGTTAAACTCAATTTTCACCCGGTCGCCTGTCTCCAGTTTTTCGATCTGGTAAAATAAAGCGTTTATTTCCTTAACAAACCAAGCATAGTTGGTTGAATGGCCGAAAATGTAAACCATTCTGCCTTCGTCAGGTAAACTGGTGCTTTGGGCATGGACCAAACCTTGGGATAAAGCTTTTTGGTATTGATTTTTATCATTAACGTCAACCTGGGCCACTATTGGCGCAGAAATCAAGCCGATTTTTTCAATGGTAAGATAAAAGCTTTTTATTTCCTTGGGTTTTTCCTCTTTGGTTGGTTCGGGTGGATTTTCAGTCTCAGTTGCAGTTATTTGGGTTTCGTAGGCTATTGG
Organism: Bathyarchaeia archaeon; assembly: GCA_035529355.1. Lineage (GTDB taxonomy): Bacteria > Patescibacteriota > Microgenomatia > UBA1400 > UBA1400 > DATKWX01. The sequence goes on along the minus strand of DATKWX010000056.1, from coordinate 2,169 downwards.
CCGAACCGGCTCCATTTTTTTGGCAATCAAAGGTGCAAAACCCTGGGCTCTCTTTTTAGCCTGCCAAACGGCAATATAAGGGCTTAAGAAAAACAAAAAGCCCACTAGACCTAGGCCCAAAAACATCAGGCCTAATTTGCGCCTTAAACCCAAAGCCAATGTAAGACCATTTAATGCCAAGGCCTTCAATGTCAAGGCCCGGCCTTGACAAATACGCCTGTTATTTTGGGTCAATGTAAAGGCCGGGCCTTTACATATCGCCTTTTTTGCTAAGCGTTTACGCTGGTAAACAATAATATTTTTTGATTTCATAAGTTTCTCGCACTTAGTGCGACTATATTCAGTTTATTGAAACTATAGGATATTATACCACGGGCTTCAAAATATTTGAAATAATTTCTAATTCTTGTCATTCTGAATCCTGATATTCATCAGGACAGGTTTTATTTCAGAATCTTTCACCTACTTCTGTCATTCTGAATTTATTTCAGAATCCTTTAGGATCTATGGCTTAAGGATAGATCCTGAAACAAGTTCAGGATGACACTGGGCGTCAAGTTCAAAATGACGTTGAAAAATTGAAAATTACTGGCAATTGTCGGATCATTAAAAACCTCTGATTTTCGAAAAAGCTGGCTAAAAACAAGAAGCCAGCGTCACACACGAATATCTTCCCCAGATGGGGATTTGGGTCCGGATGGACCCCGTGTATGACGCTGGTTCTTCTTGCCCTTAATGTGGAACGGCACCTCCTTTACCTAGGGCGAGGGCGTGGCCTCGGGCGCCTGTGCGCAGGGATCCTTGACATAGATATCTCCCAGCTTAGTCCCATTCGCGTACACCGAGAATGCCCACGCACCGCTTCCCTCACGGTGGAATATCCGCCGATACCGATGGTCACTTTGCTCGGTAGCCTGTTCACCATCCACGACCACACTCAATCCTGGAATGAGGTCTCCATCCCCATTCCTGATGGAAATATAGACAGACATTACCCGGACCTTTTTGCCATCCAGTTCTTCATGCCCATCGCACGTGGGCGACACGTACTGATCAACGGAGATAGCACCAGGCTGGAGGGTTCCGGTCTGGGCGGGGGCGGCCGGGGTGGTCGGCTGGACCGGGGCGGTCGGCGTGTTGGTCGACGGGACCTGGGTCGGCTGGACCGGGGCGGTCGGCGTGTTGGTCGACGCGGGCTCCGGTGTGGTGGTGACAACGACCGTCACCTCAACGATCTCCGCCGTGGCCGCCGGGGTGGTCTGAGTCGGGGCCGGAGTGTTCGTCGGTTGGACGGCCGGCAACAAGTTGCCGCAGGCCACGGTGGCCAAAACCAGGACGCTCAGCGCGAGCGCCACCAAGCGATTGGACAAGCTCTTGACTTTCATGGAAACTTTTTCTCCTTTTCTTGATGCGTTATTTCGCGCGACGGGGTGCGTGTAGCACCATCGGCGTCGCGGTCGGGGCCGGCGTCGGGGTAGCCGGCACTTCTGTAGGGGTGGGTGTGGCCGAAATGGCAACTCTCCCCTCCCTCATCGCGGGCCATTCGTGGGCCAGCCCAATGCTGGCAAAGTACAGTGTCCCCACGAGGCCGATAATAGCAAAGAGGGCAAGGAACCCCTCAGCTATCCTTGTCAAAAAACTTTTCTCCATGACTCACCTCTTGTGATGTAATATGGTTCCCGTCCCCTCCCCAAAGTGCGGGAGTGCGGGATAAAGTCAAAGCCGCAGAAATGTTCTGCAGCAGCCAATAAAAAAGAGAAAGTTTTTCTCTCCTTTACTAACTGCTGCAGAATAAACCTATAGTAGTAACTTTGGCCGCTTTAGTCCAACCGTTTTCCGTTCACTAAATTATTAAGGTGCAAGACCCACCAAATTTCTTTGACTTTTACATTGCTACTTAGCCGTGTTCCAGCCAAGAAATTTTAGCGGGTAAATATTTTTGAAATTACTCCCCAAAAAAACGCTTTTGTTTTTGTGGGAAAAATAATTCCAGGGTAAGTAATTTATACTTACCGGTCCGGTAAAAATACTTGAGTTCTAAAACGAAGTGCACCACTTAACAGCATCTGGGATATAATATCCGCTGTTAAAGGAGGTGTACTTAATGGGAGAAAAATATAGCCATTTAAGCTTAAAAGAAAGAGAAATTCTTTATGCTTTACGGGAACA
>DATKWX010000055.1:0-3777 GCA_035529355.1 Bathyarchaeia archaeon | reverse complement strand
AGTCTTCTGGAAGCCAAATCATAAGGCCCAACGGTGGTTTCATCAGGGATGAAATCACCAAGATAAGAGTCTTCATCATCACCGATAGGTGTTTCCAAAGAAGTCGTCTTTTGCGATACTTTCATTATCTCCCTCACTTTGGCTGTATCCAAATCCATCTCTCTTCCAATCTCCTCCGGCGCCGGTTCCCTACCCAGCTCCTGCATCAGGCGACGGCTGGTCCGAATCAGTTTGTTAATCGTTTCCACCATGTGAACCGGAATTCTGATTGTTCTGGCTTGATCAGCAATCGCCCGGGTAATTGCCTGCCTAATCCACCAAGTCGCATAAGTAGAAAACTTGTAGCCCTTTTTCCAATCATATTTTTCCACTGCCCTAATCAGGCCTTTGTTACCTTCCTGGATTAAATCCAAAAAGCCCATTCCCCGACCAATATATTTTTTGGCAATGGAAACAACCAGGCGTAGGTTAGAGGTAGTCAGTTTCTTTTTGGCAGCCAAGCTGCCTTTTTCCACTCTTTGAGCTAAATCAATTTCTTCTTCCCTAGTCAAAAGTTTAATCCGGCCAATCTCTTTTAAATACATCCGTACCGGATCAGTCAATCTTCTATCCTGAAGGGTGGATAAAACCTCAAGCTCTTTTTCCAACTCAGTGGTCGCTTTTTCGTCTGCCGCCAATTCCTCTTCGGTAACGCTTTCAAAAACATCAACTCCCAACTTATCCAGTCTGTTATAAAGACTATCTAGTTCTTCTATTCTCTCTTCGGCATCGGAAAAAAGCTCCAAAATCTCTTCCTGGGTAATAAAACCCTGTTTTTTGGCTTTGTTAATGATCTTTCTGGTAATTATCTTTTTCTTTTTAGCCATTGTCTTTATTATACTTCATCCTTAAGTTTTTGCGAAAGATGGGCAAATTCTTGCCTCAAGTCAATGAGTCTATTTTCTTCCCCCTCTTTTTCTGACTTCCTGATCTTGGCCACCAAAACTACCAATTGCTCTTTTAACCAAAGCTTCTCAATCTCTTTTAAGATTTTTTCAAATTCTTGTTTAAGTTTGTTTGGCTCTTTTAAATCAAGCTGCAAATCCATAAGATAAAGTCTGTCCACTGTCTCTATTAACTCTTCCGCCAGTTTTCCGACAAATTTGTTGATTTTGAAATCCTTGGCCTTTTTGTTTTTCATAAAGTCTTTCAAGGCTTTAAAGATTCTTTTGGCAACATTGTTGTTTAGCTTCTCTTCATTTACCTTTTCTAAGCGCCTGTTTTTTGCTCGTTCGCTTTGCAAAACTAAAGCCAAAAGCAGTTCTTCCAGTTTTTCCCTTCGGCTTTTCTCCTTTTCAACCGGCCTAACTTGGCTGCTGGTTTCTTTTCTTCCCAACTGACCGATTTCTTCTTTTTTCTCCCACCTTACTATCTCCTTTAAAATTACCTCTTCATCTACTTGAAGCAGGTTAGAAAGTTTTTTTACATAGTGGGCTTTAACCACTTCGTTAACGATCTTGGCCCAGATAGGTATTAAGGCTTCACTGATTTTCTTTTTACTTTCCGCGCTCTTTTTAGCAAAGCGTTTAACCGCACTTCTGAGGTAAAAATCATAAACCGGAATGGCTTTTTTAACCGATTCTTTCCAAAGTCTTACTGAATGTTGACTGCATTCATCCGGATCTTTACCATATTGAAGTTGAATCACCCTGATGTTTAAACCTTCTGTGTCGGCAATTTCAATTCCGCGCCTTGACGCCGCGTCACCGGCCGCGTCCTCGTCCAAAGACAAAGCAATGTTTTCGGTAAATCTTTTGATCAAGTTTACCTGGCTTTCGGTTAGGGCTGAACCTTTGATGGCCACCACATTTTTCACTCCCGCCTGATAAGAAGATATTAAATCCAACTCTCCTTCAACTATAATCGCCTGATTTTTTTCTTTAATGGCTTTTTTAGTAATATTGAAGCCGTAGAAAAGATCGCTTTTGTGATAAAGAATTGTTTCCGGCGTGTTAATGTATTTTGCGGTCTTGAGCTCCGGCTTTAAAGTCCTGGCGCTAAAGCCGACGGTATTGCCTCGGTGGTCAAGCAAAGGAAAAATAATCCTTCCCCGGAAACGGTCGTAGAATGACTGGCGACTCCGGATAATCAAACCCGTTTTTTCCAGGTCTAAACGGTGGTAGCCTTTTTTTCTTACTAAAAAGTCCTGTAAGTTTTCCCAACTCTCCGGGGCATAACCGAGCTTGAAAAGTTTCATTGAACTTTTGCTTATTCCCCTGGCCAAAAGATATCTTAGACCCTTTTCGCCAACCTTGTGGTTAAGAAGAATAAAGTGGTAAAATTCTGAGGCCAAATGGTTTATCTGCAACAGCCTTTCTTTTTCCTGAAAGGCCTTGGACGGTTTAAAGCTTTCTAATTTTATGCCCGCCTTATCTGCCAAAAATCTTAAAGCTTCTGCAAACTCCATATTTTCATATTTCATGAGGAAATTAAAAACATTGCCTGACTCACCGCAGCCAAAACACTTAAAAATCTGTCTTTCCGGCGAAACAACAAAAGAAGGTGTTTTTTCTGAGTGAAACGGACATAAGGCTTTAAAATTCCGACCGGCTTTTTTTAAAGGAATGTAGGAGTTGATAAGTTCAACAATATCGGTTTTACTCCGAACCTGTTCTATTTGATCCATGCTTATTACTTTGAAGTTGTTTTGTTAAAAAGGGACGAATCCCTTTTTAATATTTTTCCCTCTTCCCTCTCTTTACTAATATTGTTAGTTTGTGAGTGTTCTTTGCTTTTGAAGGCAGGTTGCCATTACTCTACTTGCTAATGTTGCTTACTAGTCTTATTTTACCATGAAGTTATCCTGGTATGACCTTCTCTTGCTAAAGCTTTCCAGTTTTTCTTCAGCAATTTTCTCAAGCGAAAACTAGCGTAACATCATCTTGCCCCAACATGTGACCTGTAACTGCCCCAGGATTTAAGTCGAACACCAAAGTAATTGCTTTACTTCGACTAGGTTCTTCAAGACGCCACGCTTGCTCCAGTGCTAACCCAATACTTACTTCATCTACGCCAGGAATTGAATCTGGGGTAATACCTTCCCCTAATCTTTGCCTAACATCCGAACTTAATTGGCGTACTGGTGCTTGCTTTTCACTCATAATTTATCTACCTTTGGAACTTGGATTTTTTCCCAAACATCTATATTATAACCCACTATTGCTAGTTTCTGGGGAAAAGCCTGGCCAATATGCTGTTAATAACACTTCTAACCCACCCTAGGATTCCTCTTCCTTGGGAAGTCTGTTCCTGTTCAGGACTTGCTGTCGGTTCCAGTGTGGTGAAAGTCAAAGGAACAATAACATTAATCAAACTGCCGGATACAGTGGCAGTTATTGGGTTCGCGTTGGCATCTGCTAAAATCAAGCTTTCAATATTAACCTTTGCGCTATCTACAGAGGCTTACTATAATCCCTTTTTCACGAAGTAATTTAAGCGTTTGAATAACAAGAGGGTGCGGTTCAGGCCAGTTATAGCCTTTTTTTCTTCCAATTAATACCCCATCAACATCTAGAATAAGACCTTTAATCATCTAGTTTCTTTTATAAATTTCCTTAATTACATTTATTTTACTAAATCCTCAATTGTAACACCCAACGCTTTGGCAATTTTCACCATAGTTTCAATAGTCGGGTTAAGCGTATCTCCTGCCTCAATTTTCGTAATTGTATTAAATGAAACGTAAGCAAATTTAGAAAGTTTATCTTGAGAAATACCTTTTTTGTGTCGGTAATTTCG
>DATKWX010000054.1:0-4544 GCA_035529355.1 Bathyarchaeia archaeon | reverse complement strand
CCTCTACATCATTAACTGCTAATCTTCTTACTTTAGGAAGATAAGGATTACTGGTATAGGCCATTTTTTGCTCCTGGTTATTAATAATCATATGAGTTTACTAGTTTTACCTTTTTGTTGCAAAGGTATTGAACAATTGCGCCTATAACCTATAGTATTGACAATTATACCTTTTAGTAGTAAAATACAAAAAATCTGATTAAAATATGAATCAAGAACTATTTCCAAATCACTCTCAAGTTGTTAGAGCGGCTGATTCCCAACCTGATTATAGCTTACAGCCGGGCTTTAGGAAATTGATTCAAGCATCTGGCCCAAGAACCTTGGAACAAAAGTCAGCAGAAAATATCTGGCAAATAGAAGCTGACCCGAGAACTGAAATCCCTGAATGGAATATTAGATCACAAGTCCATCAAATAAGCCCGGTTTTAAGACGAAGAGCGCAGGAAATTCCTTCTAACAATTCCTCTGGCCTATCTAACCGGGTTGAACAAGCAATATCATTAGTTCGCCAGAGCCCGATAGATGCCGAGCTTGCCGGTACAACCTTTTATGAAAGGACCGTTGCTGAACAAAAACAAGAACGATCGCTCCAACAAGCTTTGGCAAAACCGGAAATAGCAGGTGATATGACTATAACTTTGGCAGTTGGAGTTGCCCTTTTTCATTTAGCTACTAGAAGAATTCCTCAAAAATCTCACCAAAGAGTGTCCCGTCTTGCTACTGCTTTTCTTTTAGGAGCCTGTTTATTAACTGCTTGCAGTAGTGCACCTGCTACAGCAACAGACGTACGGCCTACCGAAAAGCCAACTGGTGGAGGTGGAGCACCCATCATCCTTTCGATGCGGGTCATGGATGAAGTTGTAGAGAATGAGTTGCAGGTAGGAGGCTCTAATCTCGAACCTCATGAAAATCAATTATATTGTCTCCAATTTAGAGACGAAAACAGTGGAGTTCTTTCGGAGGAGAGGGGAGATGGTAGCTGGTTTTCGGGAATGGTGCATTTCCCAAATGACGCTCTTCATCAAACTCTTGAACCATGGGAAATTGCTTGCTTGAGCGCCCGGATCACCGACTGTAACGGTTCTCCAGAATCCGCGTGGTCAGATGTAAGGTTAACTTGGGGCGACCCGAACGCCTGCAATTTACCACCGACAAAAACACCGGTTCCAACCGAACATCCTACTGCCACCCCGACTCAAACAGTACCACCTACCGAAACTGCCACCCCGACTCAAACCCCACCTCCAACAGAAACTGCCACTCCGCCTCCGCCACCCACTTTAAAACCAACTATGGCAGTTATAAATACCGAAGTGCCACCGACCCAAGAATCAGAAAGAGTAGCTAATTGCGGTAGGGCTAACGAAAATACCTGTGAATTAAGAACATATGCAGAGTGCTTGGGTTTCTGGCGCGGCCAAAAACAAGGAATAGAAATAAATGAACTAGGCGCACTATACGGTTGGTGCATTCCGTCTTGTACGGGACTTCCAGAAGATCCAAACCAAATCCCATCTTGGCTTAACGAGAAACTCCCAGATACACCATGCGATTAGTTTGGTATACAAACACTACCCCAACTTGTGTTTTTTAACAGTAAAATAACAGTAAGAATTAAAATAAAAGCTGAAGAAGAGCAACCATCCCGATAACCGTCCAAATAATATTCAAGACTGCTGGCTGATAAACCTTCTTTTTTAGAGAAATAATCACAATTCCGACTGCTCCAGTTACATTCAGTAGTTGATAAATAGCAGACTGTGAAGAGATGAGATTAAAACTTAAAAGAGCATAAGCTCCAATAATAGCTATAGTCCCATACCAACCAATAATTTCAAGAAGTTTTTTATTCATCTGTTGAGCTAATTATAATATAAATTAATTTACTTGTCATTAACATAAAATATTTTTTATTGGCTTAGCCAACTCTTCTTTAGGGTATTCTTCCGTCTCTAATCTAGCCTGCCAACCAACCGCCGTCAACATACAAAACAGTTCCGGTAATATAATCAGCTTCCTTGCTGGCCAAAAAAGCCACCGCCGCACCAATGTCTTTTGGCTGGCCAATGCGTCCCTTGGGAATTCGGGCCAGCATTTCGGCCTTGGCTTTTTCATCCTCAAGCGTTCCTTTAGTCATATCGCTTTCAATACTTCCAGGAGCAACGCTGTTGACGTTAATGCCTTTTTTAGCCAAATCCAGGGCCATGGTAGCGGTCAAACCAATCACCCCGCCTTTGGAAGCCGTATAATGAGCAATCTGATTAAAACCAATACCGACACCGCCCGAGGCGATAGAGCTGATGTTAACAATTCTTCCTCCTTGACCCATTATTTTAACCGCTTCACGGCTGCACAAAAACTGGCCTTTAAGGTTAACATCCAAAATCTGGTCCCAATCCTCTTCAGTAATAGTGGCAAAATCAGCATACTTTATAATTCCGGCATTGTTGACCAAAATATCAAGCTTACCCCATTTATCTTTAAGTTCAGCAAACATTTTTTCCACCTGGTCAGCCCGGCTAACATCCGCCTTCAGGCTAAACGAATTCCTACCCATTTGTTTAACCTCATTAACTACTTTTTCTGCCTCTTCAATATCGGAATGATAATTTACCGCCACATCCGCTCCTTGTTCAGCCAGGGCCAAAACAACCCCTTTACCAATGCCGCGCGAACCGCCGGTCACCAAAGCTTTTTTACTATTAAGTTTAAACATCATTTTTACCTCCTCCTGTCTCCTTAAAACTCCAAAAAAAAGGATGGCTATTTTAATCCTACTAGCTTGACAAAAACTTTACAAGATGGCACCATTCTATTGATGAAGCGCCTGCTTACTTTGTTTATTTGGTTTCCGGCCGCTTTGCTTACTATTTTTATTTCTTTTTTGTTTTACATCTACCGGCTGCAAGACCTATACCAGCAAACACAACAAATTAAAAGCATTAATGCCTTTACCCGATTTCTGCCTTCGGTTTTAGGTCTTTCCGCAACTCCGGAGGACAACACCACCGAATCAGTAAAAAAATATCTTAATAAGTATAAATCACCGATGAAAGAAAGCACTCCTGCTTTAGTCCAATGGGCAAGGGAATATGACGTTGACCCATTTTTAATTCTTGCCATTGCCCAGTGCGAAACCAATTTGGGTAAAAAGTCTCCGGAAAACTGTTTTAACGCCTTTGGTCTGGGTATCTACGGAGACAAAAAACTTTGTTTTGAAGACTGGGATGATGGTTTCCGGTTTATGGCCAAAACTTTGAGGCAAAAATATCACGACCAAGATTTGTATACCCCAGAAGAAATTATGGAAAAATACTGTCCTACCTCAATTGAAAAATCTGACGGCCACTGGGCTAAATGTGTAAATCGCTTCCATGAAGAAGCCAGCAATATTGGCCTATAATATTAGTACTTGACATATTATAAGTTTTGTGGTAAAGTACTCGGCAGATCCATTGGTAAACCTCACCGGGCTTACTGATGGATTTTTTTTAGCCCAAAGCTTAACTATAGGTTATTTATGTTTAGACATTGTTATCGTTATAACATGGCTTTTGGTTTGCTAAAAAAGTCTCAAGCGGCTAAAATTTAGCTGTGTTTGATTTTAAAAAAAGTTTTTCCATCTTAATAGGAAAAATTATTATTTTCTTGCTTAAAATCAGCAAATCCGGAGCCACGGCCGCACCAGGACTTTATGCTTTAAAAATTGATCCTCGGCTTTTACGTAAACTCCAAACCCAACTTAAATTTTCTCTGGTTATTTCCGGAACCAACGGTAAAACCACTACTGCAAGAATGATTGCTTCAATCTTCAAATCAGCTGGTATTGATTTTTATCACAACCGCTCAGGTTCAAATTTACTAAGAGGCATTGTTTCTACCTTAATAAGTAAAATTACTCTTTCGGGGAGACTTTCTTCCTATCTCGGCTTATGGGAAGTAGACGAGGGAGTTTTACCTGAAGCTTTAAACCAGCTAAAACCAGAAATTGTGGTTTTAACCAATCTTTTCCGTGACCAGCTGGACCGCTACTTTGAAATTGATGCTTTGGCTAAAAAATGGCAAGAAGCCTTAGTAAAATTAAAAAAAACATCGGTCCTGATTATCAATGCCGATGATCCGTCATTAAGCCATATTACCAGAGGTTTAAAGTGTAAGATGGTTTATTATGGTATCACCGACAAAAGCTTTGGCAGTAATATTCTTTCTCACGCCTCTGACGCCACCTTTTGCCCTCAATGTTTTTTACCTTTGGATTACCAAACCTGTTTTGTTTCTCATTTAGGCATTTACCGTTGTCGGAAATGTGGCGAGATTCAACCTGAAAAAAATGTCAAAGCCATAAAAGCAAAATTTTTTAAAAATAAAGTTTATCTTCAAATTAAACAGTCTAAAAAAACTTATCCAATAACGATTAATCTTCCCGGCATTTACAACATTTACAATGCTTTAGCCGCCTTTACTGCTATCTCGGTTTTAAAAATCCCAACTGATAAGATTATCCAGGGATTTAAAAATTTCAGGCCGGCTTTTGGCCGTTT
>DATKWX010000053.1:0-8600 GCA_035529355.1 Bathyarchaeia archaeon | reverse complement strand
CCTCTACATCATTAACTGCTAATCTTCTTACTTTAGGAAGATAAGGATTACTGGTATAGGCCATTTTTTGCTCCTGGTTATTAATAATCATATGAGTTTACTAGTTTTACCTTTTTGTTGCAAAGGTATTGAACAATTGCGTATTTATCCTATAGTGTTGTAAACTCATCTTTTTTAGGGTATAATTATGTTCCTTTTGGAGATCAGGAAATTAATCCCTAATGCGGGATTATGTTGATTTTCTGTGTCCAAAAAGCACTTTAACAAGACAGCACGTCATAATATTTTGCAGTAAAGTTGAAGAAAATTCCCTTCTTTTGGATTTTGGTGCAGGAAACCGGCACCTTGGTTAGTAAGAAAGAATTTCTAATCTTTCAAAGTTTTGATGTTGTTATTCGTCATTCTGGAGCGAAACGATAGAATCCCTTTGAGATCCTATCGGTCTCCTTTGGAGACCTCCAGGATGACATAAGGCTAAGGCTCTTCAGGATGACAATAAAAAATGCTTTTACTAGCTAAGGTTTCGGTTTTCTGCGTTCAACCTAAAGGAGGTGAAAAAACAAGGGGTTTGCTTAAAAGCCCGCGGTTGACCACCGCTTAAAAAAGCAGAAGAGATGTATAGTTTTTGTTCAGAGCCGAAAGTGGAGGTGTGAAATGAAAAGGTTCGTGATTCTAGGAGTATTCGTAGTTAGTTTGGTAGTCAGTGGCTGTGGATCTCAGACGTGGCAGGATGCTCAGGCCACGGTGCAGTCTGGCCAGGCCACGCTTGTTGCCGAGGGCGGTCAACTCCTGGCAACGATAGGGGCAGCGGATCAGCCTTTCCAAGAGTTTCAGCAGTTCAAGGACGATGATCGTACGGACTTCTTTGAGATGGAGGTGGGGAAAAGGCAGGTTTTCTCCACTCAAGGAAAGTGTCTGGAAATCTCGCACGATCAAGCAGGACATGTGACTTGGTGGTTGTGCAAGGGTGAGGAGAAGTTTGGAGATGTAAATCAAATATATGGCGGAATGGGCGCAGGGACTTGGTTCTCGAAGCGGACTTTCTCTCCGTCGGGTATCACAGTCTACATGAGTCCGAAATATGATGAGGAGAAGAAAGTATACGTTGAGGAGATCCTGGTCGTCTACGCCAAGGACCTGGTCCTTGGCGAGTGTAGCTGCCCGACGCCGACCCCCGTTCCTATCCCGGCCACGCCCACTCCTACCCCCGTGCCAACGCTTGAGACTGGTTGCGTCTTTGGCGCAGAGTACGTCTCGGACGTCACTGTCCCGGACGGCTATCAGGTGACGTCGGAGGATATCGTGCGGGGGACGTTGGAAAAAACGTGGCGTGTGAGGAACTCTGGGAGTTGCTCCTGGCTGCCCGGGAGTTCTGGGCCTGTCCTGGGCAGATACGAGGCGCCCCCGGAAGGCGAAGACTTGGTCCTCGACTACGTCAGAGAAACCGTCCTGCCGGGCGACGAGGCCGAGTTCACCGTCATCATCGGGTTGCCGACCGGCGACAATACGACCGGCACCTGGACTGGGGAATATCGGTTGCGTACCTCTAACAGGGAGCGGTTCGGAGATAAACTTACGGTAGAGTTCGTGATGCCGTAAGTCCCTTGCTGGATAGGCTGCCGCGCTGCGCCCATGGTGGTGCGGCAGCCTTCCCTTCGGGGAAAAGCGGAGATAAGAAAAAAACTGACTCGATTTCGAGTCAAATCATTTTTTTCTTTTCCCGCGGCGTGCTGTCTTGTTTCAAATTTCTTCAGTTGCTAAAATAAAAGCAATGAATGCTCATAAAATACTGATTGCTCTTTCTTTTATTTGCATCGGTATTATTATTACTTCTGTTTTTTGGAAACAGCAATTACTGCTTTCGGTTGTTTTAATCATGACTGCTTTTATAAAAGAAAAACTTGCTCCCATAAAAAAAGGTTTCCTGGTTTTTATTGTTATTGGTATTTTGGGTGCAGCTACGGAAAGCCTTATTATTTGGCTGGGTAACGAGCCTTGGACTTACAAAGAACCTTTTCTGATCAACATACCTTTTTGGCTGCTAGCGCTTTGGGGATTGGCAGGAACAATTTTTATCACTCTTTATGAGGGGATTTTAGGCTAAACTAAAAAAGATTAACTGTGATAAAATTATTAAGATGAGTCCGGTAGTAAAACAAGGAGTCGTTCAGCTTTTATATGCTACCTTTTTGCACAACAGCGAAGTAATCGCCCTGTTTTTAGGTATAGTTCTTTCCTTGGTTTTTTTACTCCGTAAACCGAAAAGAGTTTATGTATTTTTTCTGATTGGCTTTAGTTTGCTTCTTTTGCGCTTTGAGTATCTTAAGCACATTGTTGATCCTTTGCAAAAGCAAACAGTCGGAGTAGTAGTAACCGAGGAAGGATATTTTCGCACCAAAAGATGGCTGGATGTATTTTTTAATGACCTTGTACCTTTGGGCTTATATATTTTAGGTTGGGGAGGGATTTTTATCGGCTTATTTTTGGCCGGAGAAAGGAAGAAAGGCAAAAATGGCAAAAAAACAAGGGATAGTTAGTGTCCTGGCGATTTTAATCCTGGTGGTGTTAAGTGCGGGAGTAGGCTTTGGTGCTTATTTTTTAAGCAGGAAGACAAAAGAGTCTTTGCTAAAAAAACCGGCTCCTATTTTTCAGCCTGAAGAGCCAGCGATCGTTAGTCCTAGTCTTATTCCTACTCCTAGCCCTAGTTCCAGTCCAGCCGAAACCTTGACCGTAAATTTTTCCCAAACAGGTAATGCTTTAAATTGGGACAGCAAGACAGAATCTTATACTGAGGAATGGAAATTGCTTTACGAAGCTCCTGGCAATCCGTCTCTAAGCGTTAATTTAGTATTTGGCCAAAATAGTGTTTGTGATTTTGGTAGTGGAGATGAGGTTTGTGACAAAAGCAAACTTAGCAACGGTGATTTGGTTAAGGTTGAAGGCAATAAAGCCGGCGATATAGTTTCGATAATGAAATTAAAGAAATTGTAGGAGAAGGAAGGTGGTGATTAGTTTGAAAAAAATTTTGCTTTTCGGATTAATTTTTTTGTGTTTATTGCTAACCGGCTGTCTTCCGAAAAAAGGAGGGACTGGTGGAGGGGGAGTTAGTACGCAAAAAGAAGAGGAAGAAAGTTACAGCGGTAACCTTGAGAAGATAATGGCTTTGGGGATTCCCGTAAAATGCAGCTGGAAACGGGATGAGAATTATTATGGTGAGAGCTGGGTTAAAGGCAAGCAATCTTATGGTGAGGTAGCTCAGGAAGGAAGAAAAACAAAAGTAATTTGGAAAGATGACTGTCTGTGGGCTTGGGAAGAGGGTAATCCTCAAGGAACAAAAATTTGCATGCAGCCTAGTTCGGAAACACCAGAGTTGCCACAAGAAGGACAAGAACCAATCCAGCCTCAGCCTCAACAATATCAGCCGGCTGATATGGAATACAGTTGTCGGCCAGCAGTTTTTGGTGACGACAAATTCAATCCACCAGCTGAGATTAATTTCCTGGATGTGGATGAACTGATGAATGCCGGTAATTCGGAAACTGGTGATTAGCCAAAAAGCTGGCGGCGTTTTTTGATTTTTTGCAAGGAATATCTTATTTGTTTTTCCAGGTCAATATGTTTAATGCTGGCCAGCTTGATGATGGCCAGGATTATGTCGCCTAATTCTTGTTTGTAACTTTCATCCTTCTGAGCCCGCTTATTAATTGGCTTGTGGCCCTTTTTGGCCAGATAAGCCCGGGCCATTTCACCCACCTCCTCCACGATGGCTAAAATCAGCATGGAAGTATAATCATGAGGTTTTTTAAGACCCTTATCAATTTGGCTAAGTTCTTTTTGGTAATCGGTAATAGTTTTACTTGGCATTTTGGATTATAATTTTAACATAAATGCCATTAAAAAAATATCTTGAAAGAGCAGAAAAAGAAGGATTTGCTCTTGGTGCTTTTAATGCAGCCAATTGGGAAGTAGTTAAGGCGATTTGCCAGGCAGCAGAAAAGCTCAAAGCACCGGTAATTATTGAGTCTTCTCCGGGAGAGGCCGATTACATTGCTTTGGAAAATTTAGGTGACTTGATTGAGAACGCTAAAGCGAAAGCCAGGCTGCCGATTTTTTTAAACCTTGACCATGGTAAGTCAATTGAAGCAGTTAAACAAGCGCTCAAGTGTGGTTTTGACATGGTCCATTTTGATGGTTCGGGACTGGATTTTGAGGAAAACAAAAAAATAACTAAAAGGGCAGTGCTATTAGCCAGAAAAAAGAAGGTGGTTATTGAAGGAGAGCTGGGTTACATCTCGGGAAGGAGCGAGGCCTTTCTAAAGATGCCGGTTGAAGAAATCCAAAGCTTAGGAGTTTTTACTGATTCTGATGAAGCCAAAATTTTTGTTAAAGCAACAGGCATTGATGTTTTAGCAGTTTTTATTGGTAATGTTCACGGCATGTACAAAGGCGAACCAAAGCTTGATTTGGAAAGGTTAAGCCAGATCAGGGAGAAAACCCAATGTTGGCTTTCTTTGCATGGCGGTTCGGGCATAGAAGTACGACAGATAAAGCAGGCTATAAAAAGAGGAATAGTTAAGATTAATGTTAATACTGAGCTGAGGCTGGCTTATAAAAAAAAGGTAAAAGAGGTTTTCAGTCAATCCAATGAAGTGGCAATTTATAAATTAATGCCGCCGGTGATTGAAGCGGTGCAAAAGGTAGTAGAGGAAAAAATTAAAATATTCGGTTCAGCAGGGAAGAGATGACAATAAAAACCGTCAAAGACATTGACCTTAAAGAGAAAAGAGTGTTGGTACGGGTGGATTTTAATGTAACTTTAAGACCCGGAGCAAGAATAGTTGATGATTTTCGTTTGGAACAGAGTCTTAGCACTTTGAGTTATTTACTGGAGCAAAGATGCTTGGTTCTTCTTTTATCCCACTTGGGAAGACCTGAAGGAAGGAGAGTCCAAGTTTACTCTTTAAGACCGCTGGCAAAAAGATTGGAGCAAATGATCAGAAGGAAGGTTAATTTTTTTGATCAAGATTATACTCAGGAAAGCGCTAGAATAGAGTTGGCCAAATATGGACCAGGTGAGATTGTTTTACTTGAAAACGTCCGTTTTTATCCGGGTGAAGAGGATAATGACCAGCAGCTTGCCAAAAAATTGTCTTTACTTGCAGACGTTTTTATTAATGACGCTTTTGGCGTTTCTCATCGCAAACATGCTTCCATCGTCGGTATTCCCCAATTTTTACCCAGCGTGGCCGGTTTGCTTTTGGCAAAAGAAGTTGACTTCATTGGTCGGGTAATAAGCGAGCCGGAAAAACCCATGTTAGCGATTATTGGTGGAGCCAAGTTGGAAGACAAGCTACCCATTATCGGAAAATTGATTGATAGGGTTGATTATTGTTTGGTTGGAGGAAAAATAGCCATGGCTTTTTTGAAAGTCAAAGGAGAAAAGGTCGGCCGGGTTTTTGTTGATGAAGAAACGGAAAAACTGATAAAAGAGCTGTTTTTCCAAGCGGCAGTCAGCAACACCGCCCTTATGTTACCTGTGGACGTAGTTAGAGGAGACGGACAGGGATTAGATATCGGTCCTAAAACAAGAAAGATGTTTAGCGGAATTATTAAAAAAGCAAAGACGATAATTTGGGTTGGGCCGATGGGTTTTTATGAGCAAAAGAGATTTGCTAAAGGCACAGAAGCGATATATAGAGTAATTTGCCAAAACAGAGGTTCATTGAGTATTATTGGTGGTGGCGATACGATCGCGGCTTTGAAAAATAAAAAATATTTGCAAACCATTGACCATATTTCTACCGGCGGCGGCGCGATGCTTCAGTTTATTGAAACAGGCACTTTACCGGGAATAGAGGCGCTTAAAGGTAAGTAAAAAATGATTTTTTAAATATGGAAGAAGCTTCAAGAGTAGAATTATTAGAAAAAAAAGTTTTGGGGAAAGCTCCGGATTTAGAACAAACCTTAGGTCAGTTGGGAGAAAAACTTGCTCCTGTTTTGCCGGAAGTTGCTTCGCGTCCGGAATTTAAGGGTTTTCAAGAAGACTTTAAGGCTGCTTGTCAGCGTCTTAAGAGACTGTATCAGGAAGGAGGAGTATTAGGCGCTACAGATTTTGTTAAGTGTGATTTATTTGAGCATAGTTGGCGACATATAGAGAACGATATTGTTATGGTAGCGCGAATTTTACCCGGTTATCTTGAAGAAAGCCCGGGTTATACTCCAGAAGATGTAGAAGACCTTTTTTGGGCAACGCTTTTACATGATGTTGGTTGGTTGAGAACAACAGAAGAAGAACAAGAAGGAACTTATCGTTGGGGTGGAGAAAAGTTTTTTGTTCACTGTGAAGATAGTGTTAGAAAAGCCGAACCAATATTAGAGGGAATGGTGCAAGAAGGTTTAATAAAAAGATTAGAACAAACAAGATTGCCAATAATAAGAGGTTTGATAAAAAGAACGGAATTCAATCCTTCTCCGGAGCAAGAGCAAGAACTGAAAGTTGATATGGAAAATCCTCGCCTAGGTGATGTTTTAAGAATCGCTGATACCCTTTCTTATTTTTGTAGCCCTAGTCAGATACCTTTAGGCGTGCAAAATCTTTTTAAAGAAGCACAGGCAGTTGCCAGACCTGATTGTTTGCATATACGGGATTTTGTAGCGAATAATAAAAAAGAACTGGCCCAAAAATTAGGTTTATCAGAGGACAAGGACGAGTTAATAAGAAGATTTGAGGCAGGTTTACTAACAATAGGTGACTTGAAATTTCCTGGTCAATCAGTAATAGAATTTGTTGCTAGTGAATATTTACCAATGAACTTAGATACGTTTGAACCATGGCTAAAATTTGTTGATGAATGGTATGGTGGTAAGCCAAACGAAGACAGAGAAAATTATTATTTAAATGTTGCCAGAGTTAGGGCAATTCAGGCTTTGGCTAACACCAGTGAGGGAGAAATAGGAGGATGTCCGGCTACGGTTAACCCTTTGTGTTATTTGGAAGGCTCATTAATGGGCAGGGATTTAAGGGAAGTGGCAACTGAGAAGGGGTTGCAAACAGATGTTGACTGGGAGGCAGTAGACTTAAGAATGTTAGGAGTGACAGAAAAAAATATTTTCCAAAGACTGGTAACACAAGAAATTAAAGCTTTATTATTACAAGCGTCCGCAGGAGAAAAAAGAAAAGAAGTTTTTACTGCTTTGGTAGCTAGGTTTGTTAAAAGACACGAGTTTAAGAATAGGCTAAAAGGGAAAGAACGCCAGGATAGATTTTGTTTGGCAGTAGCGCCTTTAGCTTACGAAGACCTCTTGAGTTCTCAAGAAATCTTTGATGCTTTTAAAGAAGTAAATGCTCGAGCAGGCAAAAACACACCTCTTTTAGCTCCAGTTTGGACTATAAGACGGGATAGAGATTTTCCTCCTAGAGATAGAGATTTTGAAACATATGCTCGAAGATTAGAAGCGATAGGGGTAAAAAAAGTGGTTTTAGCTGGAAAAGAAACAGAAGCAACTCTTTTAGAGGGTTACAAGGAATTAATTAGTAGGTTAACCGGAGCAGGAATTGAGGTTACTATTTTGGCAGGTCAGGTAATGCAAGGTGAGCGGAAAGACTTGGGAACGCGAAATGTCAGAACAGCTTTGGAAATAGCCAGCACAAATCCTTTGGTTCAAATAACCGGTTTCCAAAGTGGGCAAAAAGCACTTGAAGAAAACCTTGAAACAGCAAGAAAGCTTGGTCAGGAAGGAAGGCTTTTAGTCTCTCTTTCTTCAGATTTAGATACAGAAGGATTAGCAACACTAATAGAAAGTGTTAATGAGCATCCTTTTAGAGCCTTAGCTGATAGGGGAATAAAGTTTAAAGTTAGTGACCCTCATGATTTTTACCCTTCTTCAGAAAAGATAGAAGCTGTTTTAGCCGTTCCTTTACCGCATCGCGTCCTTCTTTCAAATGAACCATATAAATCAGCTACATGGGATAAATTATCAAAGGAAACATATAAACCAGCCACAAGGGATGAGAAAATATTGAAATACAAAAATTACTATATTACTGAAGCAGAAAGATTAATTAGACACTGATTTAGCCGGTAGGAATGTAAGCTCGGGTTTGGGGAAAACGGCGTTTGATAGCTTTTAAAATCTCCATGATGATTAAGCCAGAGGAAGCACAAGCAAAAACTAAAAGCAATTGGTTTAAAGGCAAAGAAACTGTCTTAAATACCTGATGCCCGAGATTAGTGTAGATAGCCAACATTTGACCGCTTAAGCCTACAAAAATAGCAAAGAGCAAAAAGGGATTGGAAAAAAAGCCGATTTCCCAAGCGCTTTTTAAAGTAGACCTAATGGCAAAAACAAGGAAAAATTCGTATATAACAGTAGCGGTAAAAGCCAAAGTTCGAGCATGATCTAAAGGCAGTTTCCAGATATAGAGGCCTACTAAAAACAGGCCGTAGGTAGTAGTAAAAGCAATAATTGCTTCCATAATGGAAACCGGCAAAACACCTCTTAAAATTTCTTTTTCAGGGTGATAAGGTTTAAGGTCCATAATCCCTTTTTCCGCAACATCAGAGGTTAAAGCCAGTGCCGGTAAAGAATCAGTTGCCAAA
>DATKWX010000052.1:0-2590 GCA_035529355.1 Bathyarchaeia archaeon | reverse complement strand
GCTTCTTTGGCCGCTTTTTTGGTCAAGTGAGCTTTTTTTGCCACTACTTCACTTAAATCAAACTTTTTCAAATCTTCTCACCTCACTTCCTTTACTTTCTCCTAAAATATCAAATATTAATTATTTGGCTATCTGGGTAGCACGAGTTTCTCTAATAACCGTAACTTGAACCTGACCAGGATAAGTCATTTCCTTTTTTATTTTATCACGTAAGTCAGCCGCCAGTTTGACAGTGGCCGCATCGCTAAGTTTTTCGGGATTGACAATTACTCTTATCTCCCGGCCTGCCTGAATGGCATAAGCCTTTTTAACCCCTTTAAACGACTTGGCCAATTTCTCCAATTTTTTTAACCGAGACACATATTCTTCATAATCTTCATATCTTGCTCCCGGCCGGCTACCGGATATAGCATCAGCAATATAAACTAAAACTGCTTCAGCTGAAGAAAAAGGCTCATCTTCGTGATGCTGGGCAACACAATCCAAAACCGGTTGAGGAATATTGTGTTTGCTTAAGAAATCAACACCCACGCTTGTATGAGAACCTTCCTCTTCGGTGATAACCTTGCCGATATCATGAACTAGGCAACCAAGCCGGACAACATTAACATCGACCCCAATCTCATGAGCCAAACATACCGCTATTTTGGTTTCTTCCAAAGTATGAGCAATCATATTTTGGCCATAGGAAAAACGGTATTTAAAGCGACCAAGTATGGCCACTACCTCGTGCGGCAGGTTGTAAACCTTAAGCTGATGACAAAGCTCCTGACCGGCTTCATACATGATTTTTTCAATATCTTCCTGAGTTTTTTTTACCACCAATTCTATACGGGAGGGTTGAATCCGGCCATCGGCAATTAACCTTTCTAAAGCGACCCGGGCTACTTCTCTCCTGACTGAGTCAAAAGAAGAAAGCCGAATAACTCCTTCTTCATCTAGGTCAACATCAATTCCTGTTGCCTTTTCGAAAGTTCTAATATTCCTTCCTTCCCGACCAATAACCCGACCCTTCATGTCTTCATCAACCAGTTTGACTGAAGAAACAGTATATTCGGGCACATAATCGGTGGCACCATGATACATGGCATCAACCAGAATCTCTCGCGCTTTTTTATCTGCCTCTTCTTTAGCTTTTTCTTCTGCTTCCTTAATTTTGCGGCCAATCTCAGAAGTTGATTTTTTTTCCACCGCTAAAAGAATTAGTTTTTTAGCTTCCTCGCGAGTTAACCCAGCCGCCCTCTCCAGTTTGGCCAACTGTTGTTTTTTTATCTTTTCTACCTCTTCTGTTCTTTGGTTCAAACTCTGGTCTTTTTCCTTAAGTAATTTTTCTCTTTCCTGAAGAGCAGCGCTTTTCGCTTCAATCTCCACCTCAAGCCGGTTAATTTTGTCTTTGGCTACCAAAATCTGATGTTCTATTTTCCTTGTTTGCTCACTGGCTTCGGATTTCATCTTAAAAGCTTCGTCTCTAGCCTCCAAGATTATTTCTCTTGCTCTAGTCTGCGCTTGCTCAATCTCTCTCTGCGCTAAGAAAATTTTTTTCCGGGGTAAACTGACCTTTTTTTTAAAAGTCCTTTCCTTCCTCGGTTGGGGAGAAGTCGCTTCAAAGATTTTTTTCAGATTACCTAAAAATGACATTGTGTTGCCTCCGCTTAATAAAAAAAATTATTATTAATGATAAAAAATAGAAGTGACAACGAAGTTAATCGTCTAATGACGTCTGTATGATTAAAAATTGATTGATTTGACAATCCATTTAAAACTTGCTAACATCGATTATCACTTGAAGTTATTTTATCCCTTTTTAAGCTTTTCGTCAATCACCTTTTTTATTATTGAATATTCAAAACCGCGGCGTTGAAGAAACTCAAAAAGTTTTTGTTTTTGTTTAAATAAAGGCAGTTTTTCATAAAGTCTGATTTTCTTATCTACCAAAGCTGAAGCTAAGTCTTCAAACTTATAATCAGGTAATTGCGCAAGAGTTTTCTCAATAATATCCTGAACTACACCTTTTTGTCTTAATTCTAGGTAAAGCATTTTTTTGCCTTTGGGTCTGAAGGCTAAACGTTGTTCGAGCCACCAGCAAGCAAAT
Organism: Bathyarchaeia archaeon; assembly: GCA_035529355.1. Classification (GTDB taxonomy): domain Bacteria; phylum Patescibacteriota; class Microgenomatia; order UBA1400; family UBA1400; genus DATKWX01. Next base: position 498 of record DATKWX010000052.1, on the reverse strand, counting down.
TTGTAATCATCAATTAACATTTGTTTTTTAAGCTTGTTAATGATTTTGTCTTTTATCTTTTTCTTTAATTCATCTACGCCCGCGGACGATTTAAAAAGTTTTTTTTGGATGTAGTCATTTATTTCTTTTTCGCTTCGAGGGCGGAAAGAAAGAAAATTGAGAGTTTTTTGGTAAAACTTTTCCAGTTGGCTTTTGAAAAAAAGTTTTTCTATTTCTTGATCGCTTGATTTCTGACCGACAAATAAACCAAGTTTAACTGCTTCATTTAGGCTTAAACCGAAGCTAAATTTATGGTCAACAAAGACATTGACGCGTTTTTGATTTTTCTGGGCTTTAAGTTTGGTAATTTGGGGCAACTATTCCTCTTTTGTTTCGCCGACTTCTGTTGGTAAAGTCTTGCTGGATTTAACCGTCTTCCAAATCGCTACTTCTATTTCTTTGGCCAGTTTTTCTTCTTCACTTAAGGTAATCTTGACTGCTTCTCTTCCTTGACCTAAA
>DATKWX010000051.1:0-3445 GCA_035529355.1 Bathyarchaeia archaeon | reverse complement strand
AGAGTTATCAAATCTAAAAAGCTAAAAGCGTTTAACAACTATTTACCGTTAAAAAATGCCAACATTGTTTTAATTTGTGTGCCCACTCCTTTGGATAAAAACAAAGTTCCCGATGTTTCTTATATTCGTTCCACTACCGAGGAGATTGCTAAATACTTGCATCGAGGGCAGTTAATTATCCTGGAAAGCAGTACTTATCCAGGTACTACCAGGGAAATAATTCTGCCGGAATTGGAAAAACCTATTCGACAAGCTCAGGGCAAGAGATTAAAAGTGGGCAGAGATTTTTACTTGGCTTTCTCCCCGGAAAGAATTGACCCCGGGAACAAAGAATATAAACTTAAAAATGTTCCCCGGGTGGTAGGCGGGATAACGAAAAAATGTACAAAACTGGCAACCGAATTTTATCGCACTTTCATTTCCGGCCAGGTTATGTCTTTGAGTTCAGCCGAGGCGGCCGAAATGACAAAACTTCTGGAAAACACTTTCAGATTGGTAAATATTTCAATGATAAACGAGTTGGCGTTATTGTGCGGCAAGATGGGAATTGATATCTGGGAAGTGATTGAGGGCGCTAAAACCAAACCTTACGGGTTTATGCCTTTTTATCCTTCGCCGAAACTGGGAGGGCACTGTATTCCCTTGGATCCTTTTTATCTGAGCTATAAAGCTAAAGAATACAATTTCTGGACAAGATTTATTGAGTTGGCAGGTGAAATAAATAATCAGATGCCCCACGTCGTAGTTACCATGGTAATTTGGGCTTTAAATTCTTTAAATCCCAAATTAAAAATGAATCCAAAACCAATAAGTGGTTCAAAAATTTTAGTTTGGGGAGTGTCCTATAAAAAAGACATCGGAGACACGAGAGAATCAGCTGCTTTCGACATTATTCCCGATCTTTTAAGAAAGGGAGCGAAAATAGATTATTTTGATCCTTTTGTAAAGGAATTTAAAGTTGATAACAAAACCTTAAAATCCATAAGATATACCCCTCAATTTTTAAAAAATTATGACTTGGTTTTAATTTTAACCGACCATTCGGGTTTTGATTATAATAAGTTGGCTAAAAATTCAAAATTAGTCGTTGACACCAGAAATGCCATTAAATCAAGAAAATACAAAAATGTCAGTTGGTTCTAAACTTTATGAATAAAAAATTCGCCGTCATCGGCAAGGGTTTTATATATAATCTACACGCAGAAGCCATTGCCAAAATAGGCGGAGAAATCGTGGATATTATTGATGAATCCAATAAACTTGATGGCTGGAAAGAAATGGTTAAAAGAACAAAAGCCGATTGTGTTGTTATTTTGGCGCCGAACCACCTTCATTTTGAAATGGCGAGATTCTCAGCCCAGTGCGGTAAAACGGTTTTGTGCGAAAAACCGTTGACGATAAAATCGAAAGATGCGAGAGTTTTGGCGGAATACCCCAATATTTTCACCATTTGCCAATTAAGATATTACCCTTTGGCAAAAAAAATTAAATCCGAAGCGGAAAAAGACAAGAATTGGCAAATTGAAATGGATGTTTCCGTTCACCGGGACGAAGATTATTGGAAAAGTTGGAAAGGGACGCAAGAAGGCTCGGGAGGAATACTTTTTAATCTGGGGATACATTATTTTGATCTGTTGCTTTATTTATTCGGCGAGGCGTCTGAGATTTCCACAAAATTTCTGACTGACAAAAAGGGAGAAGGTAAAATTTCCGGGGAAAATTATTCTTGTAACTGGAGAATAAGCGCCGAAGAACCCAAAGATTCTCAGCGCAGGATGTTTAAAATCAATGACGTAAATTACGATTTTTCCTCGAAAGAAAATTTACATTTTTACGTTTACGAAGATTTATTGAAAGGCAAAGGAATTACCCCGAAAGAAGCCCTTGCTTCAATAGAATTAGTCGAAAAAATATATGGAAATTACAAAAACAATTAAAATTCAAAAAAGCCCAAAATCAATAGAAGGGGGGAAAATATGGGATAATTCCCAAATTCTAAAAGGAGCGGAAATCGGTAAAAACTGCACTATAGGACATAATTGTTTTATTTCTTCAAAAGCAAAACTGGGGAAGGGAGTCAAGATTGAATCAAACACGGACGTCTGGGATTACGTAATACTGGAAGATTACGTTTTTATCGGACCATCGGCCGTTTTTACCAACGACAAAAATCCTAGGGCAAAGTATCCTAAATCAAAATACCCCCAATACGGGAAATGGCTGCCAACTTTAGTGAAAGAGGGAGCTACAATCGGAGCCAATGCCACAATTGTCTGCGGAAATACAATCGGAAAGTGGGCAATGATAGGGGCCGGGGCGGTGGTCGCAGATGACGTGCCTGATTACGCCATAGTCGTGGGCGTTCCAGCTGAAATTTTGGGCTGGGCTTGTGAGTGCGGAAACAGAATTGATTTTCAGGGAGGAAAGGCGGTTTGCAAAATATGTAAAAGAAAATACGGGAAAACGGGAAATAAAGTTAAAGAAATACTATGAAATTCCTAGATTTAAGCGCACAGTACAATTCAATAAAAAAAGAGATAGACGAAGCCGTAAAAAGAGTGCTGGAGAGTACGGTTTTTATCGGCGGAAAAGAAGTCGAAGAATTTGAAAAGGAAATGGCTGAGCTTTGCGGGGTAAAGCATGCCATAGGGTTGAACTCCGGTACGGATGCCCTGTTTTTGTCTTTGAAAGCCTTGGGTGTGGGGCCGGGAGACGAAGTAATTACAAGCCCCTTCACTTTTATCGCCACGGCTGGAGTTATCGCCAACTGCGGAGCCAGGCCTGTGTTTGTGGATATTGATCCGGGAACCTTTAATATAGATCCTTCAAAAATTGAAAAGGCGATTACCGAGAAAACAAAAGCCATAATGCCGGTTCACCTTTTTGGCCAGATGGCGGATATGCAGGAAATCATGGAGATCGCCAAAAAACACAGTTTATACGTCATCGAGGACGCCGCCCAGGCAGTCGGTGCGGAATACAAAGGTAAAAAGGCCGGAACTATGGGGGATTTGGGCTGTTTCAGTTTCTTTCCTGCAAAGAATTTAGGCGCTTTTGGTGACGGCGGCATGATAGTAACTGACAACGATGAACTGGCAGATAAAATCAGATTATTAAAAAATCACGGTTCTTCCCTAAAAGAAAAATATCTTAATTTAATTGTGGGCACGAATTCCAGGCTAGATGCCCTTCAAGCGGCAATTTTAAGGACAAAGTTAAAATACCTTCCGAAATGGAGTAGCGAGAGGGCGAATAAAGCGTCTTACTATAATGAAGAATTAAAAGGGATGGGCGATATAATTGCTCCCCTTGTCGCTTCGGACAGAAACCATATTTTTCATCAATATACGATAAGGACTGAATCAAGAGATGAGCTTCAAAAATATCTTAAAGAAAAAGAAATCCCGACAATGATTTACTATCCTTTACCTTTGCATTTACAGCC
>DATKWX010000050.1:0-17281 GCA_035529355.1 Bathyarchaeia archaeon | reverse complement strand
TAATTCATTTTCCTCATTTTAATGTGCCGATTTTGACCAATTTTCCTTTTGTGGTGACGATACACGATCTTATCAAACATCATTCTCGGGGACGGGAAACCACTACCCACCAGGCTCTATTTTATTGGACTAAATTTTTGGGCTACAAACTGGTTTTTCGTAAGGCCGTTTATAAAGCAAAAAAAATTATTGTTCCTTCAAATTTTGTTAAAAGAGAGCTTAAAAAAATTTATCACCTGCCAGAAGAAAATATAAAAGTAGTTTATGAAGGAGTAAGTAATAAATTTAAAATTAATCCGCCATCCTTAAGCTGGCGGAGTGGAGAAAAACTTAAAATAGGCAAGCAAAAATTAAAAATTTTAAAGAAAATAAAAAAACCTTATCTTTTATATGTCGGTAACCTCTATCCGCATAAAAACATCCGGCGCTTAATTTTAGCTATTAAGTTACTAAACCAGTTTAGAAGAATTAACTTAGTTATCGTTTGTGGTCGAGACGTTTTTTGGCGAAGAATAAAAAATGCAGCCGTCGAATTTAAAGCGGAAAAGTTTATCAGCCTACCGGGATTTGCGGCGGATAAAGATTTAGCTGTTTTGTATGCCCAAGCTGAAGCGTTTGTTTCTCCTTCTTTAATAGAAGGTTTTGGTTTGCCCGGGTTAGAGGCCATGGTTTTAGGTTGCCCGGTGATTTGCAGCAATATTCCGACTTTCAAAGAAATCTACGGCAAGTCTGCTTATTATTTTAACCCCCGAGATATTGACGACATTAAAGATAAAATTTTGCATGTTCTTAATTTTTCTTTCCGCAAAAGACAAGTGATGATCAAAAAAGGCCTGTTTCAGGCCAGCAAATATTCGTGGCAAGAATGCGCTCAGGAAACTTTGGAAGTTTATCAAGGGATTGTTAATAATTGGTAGTTAATTATTAGCTTATTAGCTGAAAAAAATTAGCAATCTGGGATTAACAATTTTTAAATTTGCGTGTTGCTTTGGTTTATGACAGAGTAAATAAATTTGGTGGAGCTGAGCGAGTGCTTTTGGCCTTGCACAAAATCTGGCCCCAGGCGCCGCTTTTCACTGCTGTTTATGATCCTCAAGGAGCGCCTTGGGCTAAAGATTTCAGAGTTTACCCTTCTTTTGTTCAAAAAATTCCTTTTGCCAAAAGCAGACACGAGCTTTATCCCTGGTTAATGCCTTTTGCTTTTGAGAGTTTTGATTTTTCAGCATTTGACGTGGTAATTAGTATCACTTCAGCCGAAGCCAAAGGATTAATTACCCAACCTAAGGTCTTACACCTTTGTTATTGTTTAACCCCTACAAGATATTTATGGAGCAGTTTCAAGCATTATGTTAAAAATCCTCGTTACGGGATCTTAAACCCTTTGGCGAAAATAATGATGAAGTCCATGCTTGAAAGATTAAGACAATGGGATAAGGTTGCCTGCCAGCGGCCGGATTACTATTTTTCTATTTCTCAGACTGTTAAAAAGAGGATAAAAAAATATTATGGCCGTGACTCAGAGATTATTTACCCTCCAGTAGATACAGACAAGTTTAGGCTTAAAAAGGAAAAATTACCTGCCCGCATCCTGCCGGTGGCGGGAAGCGATGCAGCTGGGAAAATTACAGCTCAAAATTTAAAAGTCAACAAAGAAAAAGAATATTTTCTCGTCGTTTCCAGGCTCGTTTCTTACAAACGAGTGAATATTATTATTGATAGCTTCAACAAGCTCGGTTGGTCTTTAAAAATTATTGGCGACGGAAGCGAGAAACACATTTTACAAAAAAAGGCAAAGCCTAACATTGAGTTTTTGGGCCAAGAGTTGACGGACAATAAACTTTTAAGTTATTATCAAGGATGTTTGGCTTTGGTATTTGCTGGTGAAGAAGACTTTGGTTTGGTATCATTGGAAGCACAGGCTTGCGGTAAACCGGTGATTGCTTTTAAACAAGGAGGAGTTGGAGAAACAGTAATTAATGGCAAAACGGGGATTTTGTTTTCTTCCCAGACAAGCCGGGCCTTAATTAAAGCGTTAAAAGGTTTTAGAGCGGAGAAATTTAGGGCTGAAGATTGTCGTCAGAACGCGAAGAAATTTAACGAGAAAATTTTTTTAATAAAATTTAAAAAATTGGTGGAGGATAAATGGGAGAAGCACAAAAAATTGACTTAAATTGCGTTGTTTTCGCCGGCGGTGTAGGAACAAGAATGTGGCCCTTAAGCAGGGTGGAAACCCCTAAGCAGTTTGAAAAGATGGTTAACAATAAATCCACGGTTCAGCTGACCGTAGCCAGGCTTCGGCCGGAGATTACCTGGAGCAATATTTATATTTCTACAGGCTTAATTTACGCCTCTTTGGTAAAAAAACAATTGCCTCGGATTCCGGAAAGAAACATCATTGGTGAACCGCAAATGAGAGATGTGGCCGGACCGGTTGGTTTACTCTCGGCTATTATTGCCAGAAAAGATGAAAACAAACCCATGGCAATTTTGTGGAGCGACCATGTAATGCATCGTGTTGACCTTTTTAAAAAAGTCTTGCAAGTTGGTAGTGAGTATATCCGCAAAAATCCTGACAAAATCTTATTTTTAGGCCAAAAACCCCGTTTTGCCAATCAGAACTTAGGTTGGATCCGGACGGGAAACAAAATTAACGAGATTGGCGGTTTGGAAATATTTAAGTTCAGAAGCTGGAAATATCGACCAACCCTCAAATTGGCCCAGAAGTTTTTTAAAAAGAAAGATTATGCTTGGAATCCCGGTTATTTTATCGCCACTCCCAAATTTATTCTGGATCAGTACAAAAAATTTATGCCCCAAATGTATAAAAAAATTTGCTTTTTAAAAGCTATTTATGGGACGCCGGCTTATGGGAAACAATTAGCTAAAATCTACCCTACCTTTGAAAAAATCTCCTTTGATGATGCGATTTTGGAAAAACTTGAACCGAATAAAGCGATAGTCGTTTCCGTTGATTTTGGCTGGAGCGATCTTGGCACTTGGATTGCCCTAAAAGAAGCTTTGCAAAAAACACCTAAAGACAATGTAACTAAAGGCCAAACATTTGTTTCGCAATGTGAGGATTGTCTGATTTATAATTATACTAATCAACTGGTTACTACCATTAATTTAAGTAAGATGATAGTGGTGAATACAGGGGATGTTTTGCTTGTAACTACCAAAGAATCGATGTCAAACATAAAGGATATCGTTAATCATTTTAAGACTGGGGAAAAATACAAAAAGTATACTTAAACATAATGAGCTATATTTGTCTTAAAAGACTGATAGATATTGTTTTGGCAGTTTTCCTGTCAATTTTATTTTTCCCAATCTGGATTCTTATTCCCCTCCTGATTCTACTTGAATCAGGCCGGCCAATTTTTTATCGGCACAAAAGAATAGGGAAGGATGGTAAAGGGTTTTGGCTTTACAAGTTCAGAAGCATGGTTGTAAACGCTGATAAAGTTCTTCTTTATAACAAAAGACTTTTAGCTGAATTTAAAAATGGCGATTGGAAGTTGGAGAATGACCCGCGGGTTACCAAGTTGGGTCGTTTACTGCGCAACTTAACCATTGATGAGTTTCCTCAACTGCTTAATGTTTTAAAGGGTGAGATGAGCATTGTTGGTCCCCGTGCCTATTTAAGACAAGAGCTTGATGAGCAGACTAAAAAACACACCTCAACCAAAAAATTTATTGAAACTATTCTTTCGGTTAAGCCGGGAATTACCGGGGTTTGGCAAACATCGGGTCGAAACGAAATCCCCTTTATTTTAAGAACAAAAATGGATTATGATTACGCTAAATCATTGTCTTTCCGGGGTGATTTAAAAATAATTTTAAAAACACCAAAGGCAATGATTTCCAAATGGTAGAAAATTTACAAAAAATTAATCTTCCTCAGGAAGAATCTCCTAAAGAAAAAACTCCTTCAGTGAAAAACAAGGAGGTTGGAGGAAAAAAGTTTCCCTCAGATATTAAGGGAGAAAAAAGAGGGAAGAAAAATCTCTTCAGTAAGCTTAAATTTATTTTTATTCCTTTACTGATAATTATCTTTCTTTTGTTATTAGTTGGTTTGCCTACCTATATTCTTAGCCGGCCATTAATTTCTTCAGCCCAAAAAACTTATACTTTGGCTCAAGCCGCTTATCAGGCAGGAAAGAATCAAGACCTGGTTAGCGCTTCAGAAAAACTGATTGAAACAGAAGAGTCTTTAAAGGATACCCAAGGGAAATACAAAAAAATGCTCTGGTTCAAGTTAATACCTTTGGCTAGAAACTACTACCAAGATGGCGAAAGAGTAATTGATGCTGGTCTAGCCGGTATCCAGGCTGCCCGGGTTTTGGTGGATGCCATTACACCTTATGCTGATGTTTTGGGGTTTAAGGGTCAAGGGAGCTTTATGGCTGGAACAGCGGAAGATAGAGTAGCTAAGATTGTACAGACACTGGACAAGATTACGCCCCAACTTGACGAAGTGGTAGAAAAATTAAGTCTCAGCCAGGAACGGCTAAATGAGATTGACCCTAAGCGTTATCCTGAAGAAATTAAAGGCAAGAAAATTAGAGAAAATATTTTAAAGGCACGAGAGATATTGGAAGAAACTGCTTCAGGTATCAAAGAGGCTAAGCCGATACTTAATGTTTTGCCGCAAATTTTAGGTTATCCGGACTCTAAGGATTATTTAGTTATTTTTCAAAACGACGGTGAACTGAGAGCCACCGGCGGCTTTATGACTGCTTTTTCCGTTTTGCATATTGAATCGGGTAAGGTCAAAGCGGAAAAGAGCGATGACATATATTCCTTGGACAGAAAATTTACAACTCGGCTAAAACCGCCGGAGCCAATTAAGGAATACCTCTTTTCCAATGAGTTTGGTAAAAGCATTGTTCCCTACTATTATCTTAGGGATATGAATTTTTCCCCGGACTTTAAGGTTTCAATGGATACTTTCAAGCAATATTATGATAAGCTTCCGGGCGAGTATAAAGTCGATGGTATTATTACCGTTGACACTTTTGTTTTAAAAGACCTGGTTGATATTCTTGGTTCCATTAATGTTCCCGGGTATGGTGATTTTACTACCGAACCAGACAAAAGATGTCACAATATCCCGAACATCATTTGCGAGCTTGAATACATTATTGATGAACCTTTACCGACCCAAGCCGGCAACAGAAAACAGGCCATCTTGGGACCGATGATGAAAGAATTAATTCTTAAGGCAATGGGGAGTTCGAAAAATCTCTGGCCGCAGCTTTTCTCAACAGGTCTCAGGTTTTTAAAGGAAAAACATATTTTACTTTACTTTAACGATGAGAAAATTCAGTCGGCGGCCGAAGCTTTTAATGCGGCCGGTCGGATTCGGGAATATAAGGGTGATTACCTCCATATAAATGATTCTAATTTTGGAGGTGCTAAATCTAACATGTTCACCAGTCATACCGTCGAGCAAGAAGTTGAAATTGGAGAATCAGGCCAGGTGGTAAAGACTTTAACTTTAATTTACGAAAACCCGGAAAGTTTTGATGATTGCGGTTTAGAGAGAAAAGGTGGTTTATGCCTTAACAGCATTTTGCGCGATTACATAAGAATTTATGTTCCAAAAGGTTCAAAACTGATTGAAGGTTTAGGTTCAGAGGTGAACATGAAAACCGGTGAAGAATTGGGAAAGACTTATTTTGATGGTTTTTTGACTGTTCGCGGTGGCGGTGGCAGGGCTAAACTAGTGGTAAAATACGAGCTACCTTTTGAGATTAAGCAGACTGAGCCCTATAAGCTTTTAATCCAGAAACAACCAGGGACTTTGGGGCATAAATACAAGATAATCGTTGGCGATCAGGAGGAAGAGTTTGACTTGAGAACCGACAGGGAGTTTGAGTTTTCCTTCTAGAGCATAGAATGAAGTGGCTTATCATACTTATAAAACCCAAGGCGTAATCTTGAAAAGATTTAATTACGGTGAGGCTGATAAAATCCTTACCATACTTAGTTTGCACTATGGAAAAATCCACTGTTTGGCTAAAGGAATAAGAAAACTAACTTCCCGTAAATCTGGCTGTCTTGAGCTTTTTAATTTAGTCGCAATTTTTGTGGTTAAGGGTAAAAATCTAGATTTAATCACCGAGGTTTCCATTGTTAATCCTTTTTTAAATTGGCGGAAAAACCTAAACAAAGTTGCGTTAGCTTTTCAGTTTTGTGAGATTTGTGACCGTTTAACTGCCGATAATCAAGAAAATAAATTGGTTTTTGATCTTCTTACTCAATCATTAGAAAACTTGGGAAACAAAAAGATTAATGTTGACAGATTAACCATTGACTTTAAAAAACAGGTGCTTAAGTTAACCGGTTTTGGTTTGCCTGTAATATGTAATAATAACAAAAACCTTGATGTCTTCATTGAAAAAATAATAGAAAGAAGGATCAACTCCAACTTGCTCTTGAAAAGCCTTGGTTCTTCCAAGTAAAATGGGGCTATGGTTAATCTCATGCGGCAAATTGTTTCTCTAAGTAAACGCCGAGGATTTATTTTTCCTTCTTCTGAAATTTATGGAGGATTTTCTGGTTTTTGGGATTTTGGCCCCTTAGGAGTGATGCTTAAAAATAATCTTAAAAAAAAATGGTGGCACGATATTGTCGAGATTAACGATAACATTCATGGACTTGATTCAACTATTATTCTTAATCCTAAGATTTGGCAAGCAAGTGGTCATACCGGACCAGGGTTTAGCGATTCTCTAAGGGAATGCAAGGTATGTCACCGCCGTTTCCGGGGTGATGATTTAAAAGAAAACAAGTGTCCGGATTGTGGTGGACAGCTGACGGAAGAAAAGAAATTTAACATTTTAGTGAAAACTTTTATTGGTCCGGTGGAAGATAAGTCAACTTTAAGCTATTTAAGGGGAGAAACCTGTCAAGGGATATTTGTCAACTTTAGCAATGTGGTGGATGTTGTCAGACCGAAGATTCCTTTTGGTATTGCCCAGGTAGGTAAGGCATTTCGTAATGAGATCACTCCGGGTAATTTTAGCTTCCGTTCCCGGGAGTTTGAGCAAATGGAATTGGAATTTTTTGTTTTAGCCTCAGAAGACGAAAAGTGGTTTGAGTACTGGAAAGAAAGAAGAATGGCCTGGCATCTTTCTTTGGGTATAAAAAAAGAGAAACTTAGGTTTTATGAGCATCCCCGTGAGAAATTAGCCCACTATTCAAAGCGAACCGTTGATATTGAATATCAGTTTCCTTTTGGTTGGGGTGAGATTGAAGGAATTGCCAACAGACAAGACTTCGATCTTAAAAACCACAGCAAACATTCGGGTAAGGATCTAAGTTTTATGGATGATAAAAATCAGAAATTTTTCCCTTTTGTCATTGAGCCTTCGCTTGGATTGGACCGTTTAGTCTTAACAGTTTTGATCGATGCCTTTGACCAGCAAAAGGAAAGGTTAATTTTAAAGCTTAAGCCCCAGCTGGCTCCTTATAAAGTAGCGGTTTTTCCTCTTTTGGCCAACAAACCAAAATTAATTAATCGGGCCCGTAAAATTTATGATGATTTGAGGAAAGACTTAAGCGTAGCTTGGGATGACCGGGGTAATATCGGTAAACGTTATTATAGCCAGGATGAGGTGGGGACGCCCTGGTGCGTAACCATTGATTTTGAAAGCTTGGATGATAATAAGGTTACTGTCCGCGACCGGGATACGACCAGACAAGAAAGAGTAAAAATTTCTGATTTAAAAAAATATTTTCAGAAGAAATTGGAGGGAAAGTGAAAAAGATAGTTATTTTTATAATTATCTTGGTTTTTTTAGGGGGGGGCTTTTTAGCCTATAAAAAGTTTGTAAAAAAACCTTCCACAGAAGAAAAAAAAGCAGTTGTGAGTAAGAAAAAACCGCAGGTTAATCTTATTGATCTTGAGAAAAGGCCTTATGTTACTTTGGTGCCGCGTGAGGATGGTAGAGAAGTCTCTATGACGATTACCAAAACACATTTTGGGGAAGATAAGGTTGAGTATGAACTTGAATACCAGGCTGGAACAATGATTCAAGGTGCTTTCGGGAGGATTGATTTCAGCGAGGAACCGTTGCCGGTAACCAAAAAATTGCTTTTCGGCTCCTGTTCTAAAGGAAAATGTAAGTATGATGAAGATGTTTCCGGTGGCAGTCTGACTTTATATTTTAAAGGTAGTGAAGATTATGCTGTTAAAGGTGAATTCACCATTGGTCAGACGGGAGAAAAGGAAGGAGTTTTCTCTTCCCGCGATGCTAAAATTTCTTTAGACGTAGGTGAAAAAGGTCTTAGTGCTGGCACTTTTGTTATTGTTAGCTCAACTATCGGCCTGCCAGAAGAGGTTGAGGGTAAAGTTTTGGCTGGGCCAGTTGGCTTTTTTACGGCCAACTCCGTTAAGATAAACCAGGCTACCCTAAGTTTTAAGGGGATAAACGAAGATTTGGATAAAGTCAAAGTTTTAGGTTGGGTAAATAGCCAATGGCAGGTGTATGAAGCAGTAAAAGAAGAGGACGGAATTTCAAGCCAAGTTGATAGTTTAGGAACTTTTGTTTTAGTCTCCGAATAGTTTCAGATATTCATAAGCCTGTCGTTTTTTTTTAAGTTTGCAAGTAAGATTTGTTGAGCCTCAGAGTTTTTATAGTGTTCCAAGTACACTTCTCACGCCAGTTTTGCTTCTTGACAAGATTCGTGAAAATATATAATAATGGATATTAGTGGTACAAAGTGGTGAAAAAGGGTGAAGATGCTTATCGGTAATTTCCAGACTAAATTAGACTTAAAAAAAGGCAGAACAGCTTTGCCTAAAAAATTTCGTCAGCTTCTTGGCAAAAAAGTGATTGTTACTAGTGGCTATGAAAACTCATTGATGGTTGTTAGTTATTCTTCTTGGGAAAAAGTAGTCGGTGATGTCGTTAATAAGCCTTTTATTGACGGTGCTGCCCGGGAAACAGACCGCTTCTTGCTTGGTAATGCGTTTGAAGTTGACCTCGACAGTCAGGGTCGCTTCATCATTCCTTCGGTTCTGCGTGCTTATGCCAGTCTTTCTTTTGATATTGTCTTTGTGGGCGTGGGAAATAGGGTAGAAATTTGGGACTACTCAGCTTGGGAAAAACATCAGGAATTTTTGGATGAGAACATCGAAAAAATTAGCCAGGATCTCGATGGAAAAGAGAATACCTGAGATATTTCAGCAACCAGTACTTTTACAAAAAGTTATTGCTTTTTTAAATATTAAGCCCGGTGAGGTTTACCTCGACTGCACCATCGGTGGTGCTGGTCATAGTATTGCTATACTTGAAAAAGGAGGTAAGGTTTTCGGTTTGGACCGTGATCCTGAGGCCGTTACCTTTAGTTACGAGCGTTTAACCCGCATCTATCCCAAAGGTCAATGGCAAGTAGTCAGGGCCGATTTTGCTGATCTTGAAAATATCATTTCAAAATACAGGCTTCAGCGTCCGGCCGGGATCCTTTTAGATTTGGGAGTTTCTCTGCATCAGTTGAAAAGCAAGGGTCGGGGTTTTTCTATTTTTTGTGACGAGCCTTTGGATATGCGAATGGACCCGGAATTAAAAGTTAAAGCGCTGGATTTGATAAACGGCCTTCATGAAGGAGAACTTTGTGATCTTTTTTATCGATTTGCTGAAGAGAAACTTGCTTTACCAATTGCTAAAGCGATTGTTTATAAACGAAAAGAAAAGCCAATTACAGGTACCAAAGAGTTAGCCCAAATCGTAAGCAGGATTTATAAAAGGAGGTATAAAACTAGAAGCAAAATTCATCCGGCAACAAAAGTATTCCAGGCTTTAAGAATTTGTGTTAATGACGAGCTGAATAACTTGAAAAAGGTATTACCCCAAACAATTAAAGTTCTAAAGCCAAAAGGCCGTCTGGTAGTTTTAAGCTTTCATAACTTAGAAGACAATATTATTAAAAATTTTCTAAAACAGGGAAAGGAAAAAGGATGTTTGGAGATTTTATCAAAAAAACCAATCGTTCCCGATCAAAACGAAATCAGGGAAAATCCGCGCTGCCGCAGCGCAAAGCTTTGGCCAGCGGAAAAAGTATAATCAGCAGAAAGTGTTTATATTACTGTCCATTTGTTCTGGTGGTTGTTTTAGGGATCTTGCAGGTTTATTTTTCTAATAAGCTGGCTACCCGAGGTAAGATTTCACAAGAGTTTGAAGAGAAAATTATCCAATTAGAAAAAGAAAATCAACAGATCAGAAGTGAGGTCGCCAGACAGGGTGGTCTAAATGAGCTTACCTTACAGGCTACAAAAAAAGGTTTTATCAAAAATCCCGCGATTGTTAACTTTAGTTCTAAAATTCCGGTTGCCTTACATTCTCGATGAAAAAAAAGCATCCTTCTTGGCGAGCGTTAAGCTTAGCAGTCATATTTGTTTTATTGTTTTGTCTTGTGGCTTTACGTTTATTTTATTGGCAAGTATTAGCTAGGGAGAGATTAAATGATTTGGCTAAAGGTCAATACCATTTCCAAAAAGAAATCCCGGCGTTAAGAGGAGAAATATTGGCTGCTGATGGTTCTCCTTTGATAACCAATCAGAAAGCCTATTTACTTTATTCTTCTTTACCAAATCTTAACCAGCCAGCAGAAAAAATAGCTTCTTTATTGGCTCCGTTTCTGGTTTCGGAGACAGACTCAGAAACTAGCTTTAGTGGTGATTTAAAAATTGACCAAACAATTAAAAAAGAAAAAGTAAAAGAGGAACAGAAAGATTTGGTAGCAAAACTGGAATTAAATGATATGGTTTGGATCGCTCTTCAACATAGACTTCCCGAGGAAGTCAAACAAAAGATAGAATCTTTAGATCTTAAAGGAATCGGTTTTGAGGAGGAGGCGGTTCGTTTTTATCCTGAAGCCTCAATGGCCGCCCATCTTTTAGGTTTTGTCGGTAAAGACGAGGAAGGTAAAGATATCGGTTATTCCGGACTGGAAGGTTTTTATGATATTGAGCTTAAGGGTAGGCCTGGTTTAATGAGTTTGGAGAAAGATGCCTTAAATGAACCAATCTTAATCGGCTCTTTTTTCAGTCAAGAAAGAAAAGACGGTCAAAGCTTAATTCTTCATCTTGATAGAACCGTTCAATTTATAGTTGAAAGAAAACTTAAAGAGGCAGTAGAAAAGTACAAAGCCAAATCCGGTTCTGTGGTTATTATGAATCCGGAAAACGGAGGAGTTGTGGCTTTAGCCGATTATCCATCTTTTGATCCAAAGAAATATTACCAATATGACAAGTCTTTGTTCAAAAATTCAGTTATTTCCGATGCTTATGAACCTGGTTCAACCTTTAAAATCTTTGTTATGGCGGCCGCTATTGACAACAAAGCAGTTAAGCCGGAAACAAAGTGTGATATTTGTGATAAACCTTTTAAGATCGATAAATACGAGATAAAGACTTGGGATGAGAAGTACTATCCAAATTCAAACATGTCTGAGGTTATTCAACATTCAGACAACTTGGGGATGGTATTTACAGCCAGAAAACTTGGTTTTGAAGATTTTTGGAACTATTTGAACAATTTTGGTTTTGGTGAGCAAACTAAAATTGACCTTCAAGGAGAGATTAGCGCTTCTTTACGACAGAGAGAAAAATGGAGTGAAGTTGATTTAGTTACGGCGGCTTTTGGTCAGGGAATTGCGACTACCGGTATTCAAATGATTAGGGCCTGTGCTGCTGTTGCCAACGGCGGAAAACTATTGGAACCTCATGTAGTTGAAAAAATTATTTCAGGAGAAAAAACAATCGATATTAAACCAAAGGTTATAAGACAAGTAATACAACCAAAAACAGCCAAAATTATCACGGAAATGATGGTTCAGGCGGTAGAAGAAGGCGAGGCGAAATACCTAAAAATTCCGGGATTTAAAATTGCTGGAAAAACAGGAACATCTCAAATCCCTGTTGCCGGCCATTATGACGAGGAGAAAACTATTGCTTCGTTTATCGGTTTCGCTCCTGCATCAAAGCCAAAATTTGTCATGTTGGTCAAATTACGCGAGCCGGGAACTTCACCTTGGGGTTCAGAAACCGCTGCACCTTTATTTTTTTCAATTAGTCGCGAGCTTCTTATTTATTATGGCGTTCAACCTGATTAGACTTCCCTTACAGGGTTTCGACAAGATAAATATGATTGTTATATAATACTTAGTGTTTATGGGAGAAATTATAGTTCGTTTGAGGCAGTTAAATTTTATTAATCGATTTCGCCAGCTGATACCTGACAAGGTGGTCAATTATCTTTATCACCTTCCTTTAGCTTTTTTAGCGGTCCTATACTATCGTTATCCTGCTTCAAATCTTAAAGTTATTGGTGTTACAGGTACCGATGGGAAAACAACGACGGCGACTCTAATTTTTAATATCCTTAAAAAAGCTGGATTTAAGACGGCTTTGATCTCTACTGTCTCGGCCAAGATTGGTAAGCGGGATCTAGCAACAGGTTTTCACGTTACTTCGCCCGATCCTTGGGAGCTCCAGCGTCTTTTGAGACTTATTAGTGATCAGGATTTTGATTTTTTGGTCTTGGAAAGCACTTCACACGGACTGGACCAGTTTCGGCTTTTAGGTTGCAATTTTAAAATAGGGGTAATAACCAATGTGACCCATGAACATTTGGATTATCATAAGACATGGGAAAACTATTTAAAGGCCAAAGCCAAGCTGTTTGGAAGAACAGAATATAGCATTTTAAATAAAGATGACCGATCTTTTCAAAGACTAAGAAGGCTGGCATCCGGCAAAATTATTACCTATGGTTTTAAGAAAGCAGACTTGACTCCTAAAAAATTCCCATTTAAAACCAGTTTGCCGGGGGATTTTAATCAATATAACTTACTGGCGGCAGTAGCAGCAGCCAAAATATTAGAAATCGATGATCAGGTTATTCGTCAAGCAATAGCAGAATTTAAGGGTGTTGTTGGTCGTATGGATGAAGTTAAAATGGGACAGAATTTTAGGGCGTTTATTGATTTTGCCCACACACCTAACGGCCTTAAAAACAGCTTGAAGACCTTAAAAAGTTTTAAGCCGCGCAAATTAATTGCAGTTTTTGGCGCTGCTGGTTTAAGGGACAGGACAAAAAGGCCGATGATGGGTAAAATTGCCTGTTTTTGGGCCGACAAAGTAATTTTAACTGCCGAAGATCCTCGGACTGAAGATGTTAATCAAATCATTGAGCAAATTGCTTCAGGGTGTAAAATTAAAAGTAAAATTATTCGCGAATCTGATCGTCGGAAAGCAATCAATTTAGGAATCTTGATGGCCAAAAAAGGTGATATCGTCGGTATATTCGGTAAAGGTCACGAAAAGTCTTTATGTTTTGATACCAAAGAATACCCTTGGTCTGAACACGAAGTTGTAAAAAAAGCTTTAAAAGGGAGACTCAAAAATGTTTAAAAATTTTGTGGCGATTGTTTTGGCTGCCGGTAAAGGGACTAGAATTAATGCCAAAAAAATAAACAAAGTGATGTATCCTTTAGCCGGTAAACCGATGATTGATTATACGATTGATTTACTTTCAAAAGTTGGTTTTATAAAAATCATCATTGTTGTTGGTTTTAAGAAACAAGCAATTATTAAACATCTAGGTAAAGGTTTTATCTATGCCTATCAAAAAAAGCGCTTGGGGACAGCGGATGCTTGCCGGGTTGGTTTAAGTAAAGCACCCAAAGGTACAAAAGATGTTTTGGTCATTAATGCTGATGATTCCGCTTTCTATCCCCACCGCGTCATAAAAAATATGGTTTTAAAACATATTAGAGAAAAATGTGACCTCACTTTTCTTACCGTAGAGATGAAAAATCCTAATATTGCTCGGGTAATAAAGGATGGGCGGGGGAAAATTTTGGGTGTAGTTGAACAACAAAACTTAAAACCGGGGCAAAATGAATTTAAAGAAATAAATTGTGGATGTTATTGTTTTTCTACTAACCTGCTGAAAAAGTTTTTACCTCAAGTTTCTAAAAATTCTGTTTCACAAGAATATTATATTACGGAACTTATTGATATGGGGATTAGAAATAAACAGAAAGTTAAGGCATTTAAAATGGGTAAAGAAGACTATTGGTATGGAGTTAATACCAAACAACAGTTGGAAAAAGCAGAAGAGATAATGGATAAGGATGAAAAAAAATAGTTTTTTTAGATTTAAAAACTTGATTAAGCAACCAAATTTAGTTCATGGTATTTTTGATAAAAGTTTCGGTAATGTAAGTTTAAAATATAATACTAAAAAAGAAATATTAGCCAACAAAAAAAGAATAGCAGAAGTTTTAAAAGTAAATTGGGAAAACATTCATTCGTTAAAACAAGTTCATGGGAGTGAGATTAAAGTTTTGAGGAACAAAAAGGCAAGGTTAGCAGAAGACGAGGGAGACGGACTTGTTACTAACCAAAGTAACGTTTTTTTGATGATAAAAACAGCTGATTGTTTTCCGGTAATTTTTTTTGATCCGGTTAAAAAGGTAGCCGCGGTAGTACATGTCGGTTGGAGGGGAGCAATCGGAAAGTTATTCCTTACCTGTCTTTTAAAAATGGTAAGTTATTTTGGTTGCAGCCCGAAAGATATTTTGGTCGGCATTGGACCAGGAATTGGCCCATGTTGCTTTAAACATAAAAATTTAATTCAAGAAGAATTACCAGAATGGAAAGCCTACATTAAAAAGGGGAAAAATAAGCTGTTTTCTTTAGATATCAGAAATTTTCTTTACGACCAGTTACAAGCTTCCGGGATTCTTAAACATAATATTGAAATTATGGATGCTTGTACTTCTTGCCAACGACATTTTTTTTCTCACTTTCGCAGCCTACGAGACAGTGAGCAGGAGGGTCGTTTTGCTACTATAATAGGATTACGTAATTAAGATTACTGTTATTTATAAAATGGCTGTTTTGTAAATAATAAAAAAATTTTAAAAAACATGATAGATTTGAAAAAAATTAGAAAAATTTATTTTACTGGTATTAAAGGGGTTGGGATGACTGCTTTGGCAGTTGTCGCCAAAGACTTTGGAATTAAAGTGGAAGGTAGTGATGTTGACCAAAATTTTGTTACCGACCAGGTTTTAAAAAAGTCCGAAATTGTTTACCAAAATGGTTTTAACAAGGAAAATATCGGACATCCAGACCTTTTAATTTTTACTGCTGCTCACCAAGGAGAAAAAAACGTTGAGGTTTTACAAGCGAAAAAACAGAATATTCCTACCCTTTCTCATTCTCAAGCGTTGGGTTTATTTATGCAGGGGAAAAAAGGGATTGCTACTTGTGGAGTGGGTGGAAAGACGACCGTGGCCTCGATAATAGCCACAATTTTTGATTACGCTGATTTTCACCCCAGTTTTGCTATTGGAGTTGCCGGGATAAATCCCTTAGGATTGCCTGGACGCTATGATGAGAAAGGCGACTATTTTATCGCCGAAGCTGATGAGTATTTTAGTCCGCCGCCTGATTCTCAACCAAAGTTTTTTTTTCTTAAACCGACAATCATAGCAATTAGCAATTTAGAATACGATCACCCCGATGTTTATCAAGATATTGACCATACCCTAAATGTCTTTAAAACTTTTGTCGAAAAAACACCAGATAATGGTTTGGTAACGGCCTGTATTGATAACCCCAATATTAAAAAATTAATTCAATTGACTGAGCGAAAGATTGTTACCTATGGATTTTCTCCTCAAGCCGATTGGCAGATTACTTCAATTAATCAAAGCCAAAACCAAACGATTTTTTCTGTTAAGCATAAAAAATTTTTAATTAAAAATATCCGTTTGTCTATTCCCGGGGAATTTAACGTTAAAAATGCTACGGCAGGATTGGTGGTGGCTAATTTTTGCAAGATCCCATTTGCCAAAATTAAAAATGGTTTAGCTAAATTTAAGGGAGTAAAAAGAAGGTTTGAATTTATTAAAAAATTTAATGGAATTCAACTTTTTGATGATTATGCTCATCACCCAGCTCAAATTCAAGCTACCTTAAAAGCAGCGAAAGAGCGGTTTACTAGGAAACGATTAATTGTTGTTTTTCAGCCCCACACTTACAGCCGTACAAAAGCTTTATTGACTGATTTTGCTAAATCATTTACTGATGCTGATTTAGTAATTATTACCGATATTTATGCCTCGGCTAGAGAAAAATACGACCCGCAAATTTCCGGAAGAATTTTAGTAGAAGCAATCAGACATTATCAACCAAATGTGAGTTTTAAAAAGGGAGAAAAAGAAGTATCCGAGTTTTTAAAACAAGTTGCAAAACCTCAGGATGTAATTTTCACTTTAGGTGCAGGTGACGTCTTTTTGTGGCATCAAAAAATAATTAAAAATTTAAAGTAAAAAATGCCAAATTACCAGTTAAAATTTAAAGTAAAAAAGAACATAAAATTAGCTCCATATACTAGTTTTGGTATTGGTGGGTCAGCTGATTTTTTTATTGAAACAGCCACTCAGGAAGAGTTAATCGAGGCTGTAAAATGGGCAAAAAAAGAAAAAATTAAATATTTTGTTTTGGGAGGCGGAAGCAATATTTTAATCAGCGATGCGGGCTTCAGGGGTTTGGTAATAAAAATATCAAATATCAAATATCAAATATCAAATTGTAATATTCAGGCAGAAGCCGGTTTATTGTTAGTCACATTAATAAAAGTGGCCTATAATCACTCTCTTTCCGGTTTAGAGTTTTTAGCTGGGATTCCGGGAACGTTGGGGGGAGCGATTGTCGGTAATGCTGGCGCTAAAGCAGGCAATATTAGCCAAGTGGTCGAAAAAATTAGAGTTTTAGACAAGCATGGAAAAATTTATTATCTTTACCCAAAACAATGCCAATTTGATTATCGCCTTAGCCGTTTTAAACATTCGAGTGAGATTATTTTAGAAGCCGTTTTAAAATTAAAAAGAAAAAAGCAGGGTACAATAAATCTAGGAATAAAAAAATTCCTAGCCTTAAGAAAAAATCAGCCAAAAGGCAGAAGTGCGGGCTGCATTTTTAAAAACCCAACTTCCAGCACACCGGCCGGTTGGTTAGTAGATAAGGTTGGTTTAAAAGGGGAAAAAATTGGGGGAGCGCTGATTAGTTCCCAACATGCCAACTGGATTATTAACTTGGGTAATGCTAAAGCAACGGATGTGTTAAGATTAATCAGACTAGCTAAGGAAAGAGTAAAACACAGGTTTGGTATAAAATTAAATGAAGAGATTTTTCTGATGGGAGATTTTTAGATGGAAAAATTTATTATCCAGGGTGGTGTTCCTTTAATGGGTG
>DATKWX010000049.1:0-2475 GCA_035529355.1 Bathyarchaeia archaeon | reverse complement strand
GATTTGAAGCTAAAAAGAGGCAAGGAATCTAAAGCAGAAACAAAGGTATCCTGCAATATTTCCTCTGCATCTTTTCTGTTTCCTATTTTCTTCAAAATAAAATTCATCAATTGCGACTCGTAGGCTTGGTAAAGCTTTCTTGAGGCTTTTTTATTATTTTTCAAAATTTGGTCAACCAACTCTTTTTCGGTCATATTGCTCTAATTATTTCTAGTAATTACGTAATCTCCTATTTGCAGCAAAAACTCTTTTTCTGTTTGCCTAATCTTTAATTTAACGACTGCCTTTTTTGCCAGTTTGGCGAGATAAACTGCTTTTTGCTGACAATATTTTAGGGCTCCGCTTTCTTTCAACAGGTTTCTTGTTAATTTAAGCTGCTGCTTTGTTATTTTACTGCCTGAGCCAAAAAAATCAAAAAAATCTTTAATTTTTAATTTATGCCTTTGGTCTTTCAATCGTCTTGCCATAAGAAGTGTTTTTTTTCCTTCAGCTATGTCCGATCCAACTGGTTTACCCAAGGTTTCTTTATCGCCAAAAATACCTAAAATGTCGTCCTGTATCTGAAAAGCAATCCCTAAATTTTTTCCATAACTATAAAAAGCATCTAATGTTTTTTTGTCAGCTCCTGCCAGAGCTCCTCCAATCTGCAAAGGCCTTGCGATAGTATACATCGCCGTTTTTAATTCCATTATTTTGGTAACCTTGCTTTCATTAAATCCTTTGTCTCGGCTAACGTCCAAATATTGTCCTCCGATTAGCTCAAAGTTCATTAAATCAAAGTAGGGTTTGGCTTTTTGCGGAATTATTTCTTCAGCCAAAGCCAAAGCCACATCACCCACTAAAATAGCTTTATTCAATCCCAGCTTTTGATAGCAAGTCAGTTTGCCTCGTCTAAGCCGTGCATTATCCATAATATCATCATGAAGCAAGGCAAAAGCCTCATCTAACTCCATGCTTAAACAGGCCTGCCAAGCTAAATTATCATTCCTGCCTTGACACGCCTTAAAGCCGGTCCAGATGAAAAACGGCCTGAGTCTTTTACCACCGGCCCTGTTTAACCTCCTAATTTCTGCTATTGCCTGGGAGTAACCTGGAGCCAGTTTTTTTGCTTGGCTTTCCTTTTTTAGTAAAAATCTTTCCAGTTTAAAGTCAAATATTTTTTTAAATTCAAAAACATGCTTTTTAACATTCATGGCCGAATTATAGTTTTCAAATTAAAAGATTACAAGACAGCGTTCCCATGAAAATGGGAATCTATAAAAATAGGTCTTTATCTGTATAGATTCCGGATCAAGTCCGGAATGACGCTGACTCTCCCTTGTAATCTTCTCTCTAGCTTTGCTATACTTTTTATACCATGTCCTTTCTGCTTACCCATCTGGCTCAGGTAGATATTGGTGAAGAGCTTAAACTTAAACCCGGTTCAGGCATCAGCTCAACCGAAGGTTACGGCTCCCTGGGTGAATTTATTTCCGCCATCCTTCCTAATGTTTATATGATTGCCGGCCTTATTCTTTTAGTGCTTACTATTGCTGGCGGTTTTGTTATAATTTCTTCTAGTGGTGATCCGGATAAAACCGGTAAAGGCAGCAAAGCAATTACCAGCGCAATTGCCGGTTTTGCCATTATTTTTGTAAGCTATTGGATTATTAAGCTGATAGAGTTTTTAACCGGCGTCCAAATTTTCAAAACAGGAGTATAAGAAAAATTTAAAACTTAAAATTAAAAATGAAAAATAAATTTGCCAGTTTCTTTTTAAATTTATTCGGGTATCTACTTCTTATCCCTAAAGCTTATGCCCAAGATGATGAAATTATCGGCACCATCAACCCGCCTTCTTGGCTGGAAAAACACGGCAGTCTTGAAGTCGGCGGCGAAGGCGGTTTTGGTCTAATTAATTTCTTAAGCAATGTTCTCCGCCTAATCAGCGTTGTGGCCGGCCTCTGGGCTCTTGTCAATCTTTTACTGGCCGGCATCGGCTTTATTTCCTCTGCCGGTGATTCGGAGAAGGTATCCCAAGCCTCGAGTAAAATCTGGCAGACGTTAATGGGGCTTGTGGTAATTGCTATGGCTTATACTTTAGCTGCTATTATCGGCTGGATATTTTTTGGCAACGCGGGTATGATTATTAATCCTAAAGTTTATGGCCCGGGAACTTAAAAATGAAAAATATATTTACTAATTTTGCTGTTTTGGCCAAAGAAGAACCGCTAGGAAATATTGAAGGCTTACCTGGCGGTTATGACCCGGGTAAAGATAGCATTACTACAGCTACGGATACCTTAACAAGGATTTTCTCGAATGTTTTTTCTTTCTTTACTATTCTTGCCGGTCTAATGTTTGTTTTGTATTTTCTTTTGGGTGGACTGCAGTGGGTAACTTCCAGCGGCGAAGCTGACAAAGTGGAAAAAGCCAAAAAAGAAATGACTAATGCGGCAATTGGTATGATTATTGTGGTGGCTGCTTATGGCATTA
>DATKWX010000048.1:0-4212 GCA_035529355.1 Bathyarchaeia archaeon | reverse complement strand
TCCTTGAATAGTTGTTTTTTCTCCTGGCTGAAGCTGGGATATTGGGGAAATTCGGCGAAAATCATCGTAGCGGAAAGGATAGTGACAAAGCAGGTCTTCAACTGTTTTAATATCCAGTTTTTTAAGCCTTTGCGCATAGGTCTTGCCGACCATAAAGAGATCTTGCATAGGAGTAGATAATGAAAGAGATTTCATAAACCAATTTTTAATTTCAAATTTTCAATTTTTATTGAATTTTTATTTACTAATTTTTAAACATTAAATCATTAAAAATTGATTTTAAATTTAAAATTAAGACTTGAAAATTAACTATTATTATACAAACAAAAGTCTATAAAGGCGAAAGCAAAGGAGCGATAGCAGATAAAACTAAAGCAAGGAAAATTAAAATAATGACAATAGTTTTAAGGATTTTAATTTTCTGTTTGCGCTTCATTTATTTTTTTCTTTGTTTTTTCTTGTCGGTGTTCCCCACCAACCTCCAAGAGGCGCATCTGGGGTCCTTTTGAACGGATCAGGACGTGGTACAGTTGGACCTAAGCTTGTTATTTCCCTAGGCCGTTTTTCATTAATCACTGGAAGGCCTCTACGGGATGGTGGTCGTAAATCTCCCAATTCTTTTCCAAGATCACTCACTTATCCTCACCCACCTTTTTTTACCAACTTTAATGATATCACCGGTTTTTATGGTTATATTGTCATATTCTTTTATTGTTTTATTGTTGATTTCAACAGCTGCTTGCTTAACTAACCGTTTGGCTTCGGATTTACTGGAAGCCATTTTCAATTCAACCAGTAAATCAACCAAATTCCTTTTTCCGGTTTTAGTTTTAAGACTTTTAATTTTTTCCGGTGGTTTTTTTCCTTGAAAAACTTTTTCAAAGTATTCTTGGCCTTGCTTGGCTTTTTTATCGCCATGCAGCATTTTTATAAGAGTAAAAGCTAATTGTTTTTTATAAATCATCGGATTTTTACCAGCTTTTAAATCTTTTTTAATTTGGTTTACCGTTGTCATAGGAATGTTGGTAATCAATTCAAAACAAGGAATAATGCAGTCGTCAGCAAGATTCATTATCATGCCAAAAAATTCGTCTGGTGTCGCGGTTATGGCAATCACATTACCTTCGGTTTTACCGATCTTTTTTCCTTGAGAATCGGTTAATAACGGCGTGGTTATAACAAACTTTTCTTTATGTAAGATATTTTTTACCAGAGTTCTGCCGCACAGCATATTGAAAGTTTGGTCAGTGCCCCCAAGCTCCAAATCAACATTCATTTTTACAGAATCATAGGCTTGAAGCAAAGGATACAAAAATTCCCGGAGATTGATGGTTTCGTTTCGCTTCTTTCTTTCTTCATACAAATCTCTTTCCTCAAGGCGTTGCAAACTAAAATTCTGGGCAAGGTTTAAAATTTCAACCAAATTTAATTTGTTTAACCAATCGCTATTGTAAAGTATTTCAGCCGGATTTTTACCGCTGAACCTGACAATTTTTGAGGCCTGCATGACATAATTTTTAGCATTAGCCCGTAATTCTTCTCTACTTAAGAATTTACCGCGGGCTTTAGTTTTACCGGAAGGATCACCAGCTTGGCCGGTGCCGTCGCCGATTAAAAAAATTACCTGATGACCTAAGTCCTGAAATTCTCTTAACTTCATTAATCCTATCATGTGGCCAATATGAAGCTTGGTACCGGTAGGATCAAAACCCTGATAAAGCCTTAGTTTTTTACCCGAACGCAAAACCTTTTCCAAAGTTTGTCTGTTGGGATAAATTTTCTCAACCCTTCTTGTTAACAGTTCATCAATTTTGTCCACACTTTTATTTTATATTAAAGGCTTTTATTTGTCTAATCCAGGCTTGGTTGCGGTTGAGATTTGGTGGGTGCTGGGGTAAAATTTAATCATGCTTGCAAGAAAGTGGCGGTCAAGATATAGAAGTCTTTATAAAAAAACCTTTTTTGGTAAGCTTTTGCATAAGTTCGGAAAGATGAACCGGGCCGAGCTTTTAAGACATTTGGCATTTGGTAGTTTTGTTGGCATTATCGCCCTTTTTTTACTGGCAACAGTTCTTTTTGCTTGGTACGCGAAAGATTTACCTCAGCCGGACAAAATCGTGAGGAGAGAGGGATTTTCCACTAAGATTTATGACCGTAACCAGGTTTTGCTTTATGATGTTTTTGCTGATCAACAGCGGACGCCAGTAGAATGGCAAGAAATTCCTCAATATTTAAGAGAGGCGACAGTAGCGATTGAAGACAAGAACTTTTACGAACACCATGGTTTTGATCCCAGCGGTTGGTTAAGGGCGATTTTTAATATCGTTTTTCGCGGCCGGCTTCAGGGAGGCTCTACCTTGACTCAGCAGTTAGTAAAAAATGTTTTACTTTCACCAAAAAGAACCATCACTCGGAAAATGAAAGAATTTGCTTTGGCAATCCAGATAGAGAAGAAGTATTCTAAAGACGATATTTTAAGAATGTATTTAAATGAAGCACCCTACGGTGGGACAGCTTGGGGCGTGGGTGTGGCCGCGGAAACATATTTTAGCAAAGAGGTCAAGGAACTAAATTTAGTTGAATCAGCTGTCTTAGCTGGTTTACCTCAACGGCCCTCTTATTATTCTCCTTTTGGAGTTAATCCCAAAGGATACCTGGGTCGAACAAAAGATGTTTTGCGCCGAATGAGAGAGGATGAATATATCAACAAAGACCAGGAAGAGCAAGCTTTGAAGGAATTGGAAAATATCGAATTCAGCGTTTCCCAAGATAATTTTAAAGCCCCGCACTTCGTCATGTATGTCAAAAATTTACTTGAGGAAAGGTACGGAGAGAGAATGGTAGAACAAGGAGGTTTGAAAGTTTACACTACCTTAGATTGGGAGATGCAAAAAAAAGCCCAAGAAATCGTCGCCGAAGAAATTAAAAAGGTAGAAGATATTCATATCACTAATGGTGCGGCTATGGTAATGGATCCTCAAAGCGGTGAGATTTTGAGCATGGTGGGTTCCAAAGACTTTTCCGCTAAAGATTATGATGGTCAAGTTAATGTTTGTTTGTCCTTGCGCCAGCCCGGTTCGGCAATAAAGCCGGTTACTTACATGACTGCCCTTAAGAGAGGTTTTACTCCGGCAACGATGATTGCTGATGTGACGACCAAGTTTAGAGGTGGTGCGGGTGGTCAAGCTTTTTACACTCCTAAAAACTATGATGGCAAGTCGCATGGTCCGGTTCAATTGCGCCAGGCTCTAGGCAGTTCTTTGAACATTGCTTCGGTTAAACTTTTAGCTTTAATAGGCGTGGAAAACATGCTTAGGACTGCTTATGAAATGGGCATTAGTACATTTGAACCAACTTCTGAAAATATAAACAGGTTTGGCCTTTCGGTAACTTTGGGTGGCGGTGATGTAAGATTGATAGATATGATTTCGGCTTACTCAAGTTTTGCCAACGGAGGTTTTAGAGTGGAACCGGTAGCAATTTTGGAAGTTAAAGACCAGAAAAACAAAACTTTGGAGAAAAATAAACCGATTAAAGGAAAACAAGTTCTTAGCGAAGAGGGAGCATTTTTGATAAGTCATATCCTTGCTGATAATGAAGCAAGACTGATTACTTTTGGTCCTAATAGTCTTTTAAATATTACCGGCCGGTCAGTAGCTGTTAAAACAGGAACGACCGACGATATGAAAGATAATTGGACGATCGGTTGGACTCCGGGGAAAATAGTTGCTGTTTGGGTGGGTAATAATGACAATAGCCAGATGAAAAGTGTCGCTTCTGGTGTTTCCGGAGCTTCGCCAATTTGGCGAAGGATTATTCTGGAGAGCCTAAAACAAGAACCGATTCAGGAATTCAGCCGGCCCCAAGGAATAGTTTCCAAAGAAGTGGATGTAATTTCCGGTTATCCTTCCCATGACGGTTGGTCCTTAAGAACAGAGCTGTTTATTAAAGGAACAGAACCAAGCGGAACCGACCCAATTCACACCAAGCTTAAAGTTTGCAAATCAGATGCTGGTAAACTGGCTTCGGAAACAATGGTAGCCAAAGGAGAATATGAAGAGAAAGAATTTATTGTTTTAAAGGAGGACGATCCTCTGTCAGGAGAGCCTAATTATTGGCAGGAAGGGATTGATGCGTGGGTTTCCGGTCAATCTGATGAAAAATATAAATATCCTCGAGATTACTGTGAGACTTCAAACGAAGTAATTGTTA
>DATKWX010000047.1:0-2657 GCA_035529355.1 Bathyarchaeia archaeon | reverse complement strand
TCCTTGAATAGTTGTTTTTTCTCCTGGCTGAAGCTGGGATATTGGGGAAATTCGGCGAAAATCATCGTAGCGGAAAGGATAGTGACAAAGCAGGTCTTCAACTGTTTTAATATCCAGTTTTTTAAGCCTTTGCGCATAGGTTTTGCCGACCATAAAGAGATCTTGTATGGGAGTAGAAAGTGATAAACTTTTCATAATTGTATTATACAGAAGGGAAAAGAGTTTAGGGGAAGAATGAAGTTTGTTATTTTTCCAGTAATTGTCTTGGTTGCCTTGCCTCTTCTATTATTTTTGGACTAGGTTTCTTTATCTCTTTATCAGTGGAAATTTACGGAGTATCCGGCGCCTCACCAGGGAAATCTTTTTAAAGCTGCATCTATTTCATCAATGTATGCTTTTGCTTTTTGCGCTCTTTTTACATCAGAGGCGTCCATCCCTTTTGCAGCCAACTCACCAGTTGATAGGTTGCTTAGTGAGTCTGCGATTTCAGCCCATTGTTTATGTTGCATTAAAAATGCAGTCATCATAATAGAAGTTATGTCATGCCTAGCTAATTCTTCATCAGTCAAGTTACTTAATTCTAATACTGTTTCAAGATCTCGCGACGCTTCAACGAATGCTTTTTGGCGTTCCTCGTATTCGTTTCCACCTTGGTTTACGTCCATTGGCTTAGTTTCTTTGGGAACTGGAGATGTTATTCTTTCCACGGGCTTTTCGGTTGGCTTTTCTTTCTCTTCCTCTTCTTTTCTTATATCTTTTAAATATTTAGCCAGCACTCGTCTTTTCATTTTTTTCCTTCCATCTTCATCTTTTAAATTTTCTGCTTGGGCTAGAATCCTTTCAACCTCCCCTTTTGTTAACCCGGTTTCTTTTATTCTATCTGGATGTTCAGCAAGAATTGTTTCAAGATAGGAAAGAGTTTTACCGCTTTCTGTACATTGATCAAAAGATAAAGCTTTGGCAAGAATGCTTTGAGTTTCTGATAATGTTAATCCGGTTTCCCCTATTCTTTCTGGGTGTTCATTAAGAATTGTTTGGAGTTCGTGAAGGCTTCCATCATCTGTAAACCATATGCCTGGCCCAATTCTGACGCATGTTCCGTTTTGCCCTTCTGGTCTTGTTCCATCTTCTACTACCCTGTCGCTTATTGGTTATTTTTAAATTATTATTTTTACTCTAATTCATTTTAAAAAGACAAAATTGGTAATAAGAATGAAACTAGTAAGGATAAACAAACTATTACTATTAAAATTTTTATTAATATTTTTTTCTGTTTCTTTTTCATTTTATCTAGTTTTTAATCTTGACCCATCTTTTTTTACCGACCTTGATAATATCGCCGGTTTTTATGGTTATATTGTCATATTCTTTTATTGTTTTATTGTTGATTTCAACTGCTGCTTGTTTAACTAACCGTTTGGCTTCTGATTTACTGGGAGCCATCTTCAATTCCACCAATAAAGCGGGCAAATCTCTTTTGCCGACTTTAGTTTTAAGAATTTTAATTTTTTCCGGTGTTTTTTTGCTTTGAAAAACTTTTTCAAAATATTGTTGGCTCTTTTCTGCTAGCTTTTCTCCATACAGCATTTTCACAATGCTAAAAGCCAATTGTTTTTTATAAATCATCGGATTTTTGCCGGCTTTTAAAGATTTTTCAATTTCTTTTACTTTTATTAAAGGGATTTCGGTAATCAATTCAAAACAAGGAATAATGCAGTCATCAGCCAAGCTCATTATTTGGCCAAATAAAACTTCAGGCGGATTGGCAATATTAATTGCATTGCCCTCAGTCTTACCGATTTTTTTACCTTGAGAATCAACTAAAAGTTTGGTGGTTAAAACAAACTTTTCTTTGCCCAAAAGTTCTTTAACCAGTTTGCGGCCGGCGAGCATATTAAACATCTGGTCCGAACCGCCGATTTCCAGATCAATATCCATGGTGACACTGTCGTAACCCTGTATTAGAGGATATAAAAATTCATTTAGATAAATTTCTTCCTTCTTTTTTAGCCTTTCTTGAAACATATCTCTTTCTAAAAGTTGGGGGACGGTAAAATGGCTGGCCAGTTTTAGAACTTCGGCAAAACCTAGCTTACTGTTCCACTCAGAATTAAATTTTAACCTGACTGGATTTTTACCTTTAAAATCCAAGACCATTCCGGCTTGTTCCTCATAGGTTTTCGTATTGACCAGCACTTGTTTTTTAGTTAACGCTTTCCGGGCTTGGAGTTTGCCGCTGGGGTCGCCGATCATACCAGTGAAATCACCAATCAGAAAGATTACTTCATGGCCTAGTTTTTGGAATTGCTTCATGGTTAGCAAGCCGACAAGGTGGCCGATATGGAGGTTTGGCCGCGAAGGATCAAAGCCCTGGTAAAGTCTTAGTTTTTTGCCCGAACGCAAAACCTTTTCCAATACTTGCCTGCTGGGATAAATTTTCTCTACCCTTCTTGTTAACAATTCATCAATTTTGTCCATAATTTTATTTTATAACAAAGGTTTTTGTTTGTCTAATCTTTGTACGAGTCACACACATATTAGACTCTAGACCATTGTAAACCAAGTATTGTAAGGGACTTAATTGACCCAAACTTTCATGGGGTCTTTCCCCATTGTAATATAGCAGAAAATCAATCATTTTGTCATTGAATAGTTCA
>DATKWX010000046.1:0-6612 GCA_035529355.1 Bathyarchaeia archaeon | reverse complement strand
TGTTGCCTTAGACCATAAATCTTTTCCCGTTCTTCTAAACTCAAATGATTATATTTTTTCCCCATCAAAGTACACCTCCTAACAGGTGGTTATTATACCCTGAAACCTGTTAAATGGTGCACTTCGTTTTAGAACTCAAGTCAACATTCTAGGTAAAGTTTCAGGATCCTGAAACAAGTTCAGGATGACGGAGGGTGTCGCAGGATGACGTTGGAGCGTCAAGTTCAGAGCCTATCCCGAATTCATTCCGGGAACAACATACTTGTCTTTAAGGGATAAGTGCCGCTTTTGAAGATGATTGATGGTAAGATCCTATCGGTCTCCTTTGGAGACCTCCAGGATGACAACAGCAGTAATTTAGTCAAAGTACGAAACTCATGAAAAAATAACTTTAGCCAGTGAAAGCTTAGCCAGTGAAAAGAATTATTAAGAAGTTACTTTCTCTCTTCTCTTTTTAATGAGTCTGAAGATAAGGTAAACTGGGATGAAGATAACTGAGTAAACAACCAACCAAATAGCAAGTTTTGCCAAACCCCTGAGAGTCATCACCAAAGACCTAACCGCTTGTTTGAAAATAACGTTGGGCCTGAATGGTTTGGCTGGCGCATAAGGCAAAGCCCATTCGTCAGAAGACAAATAAACCGTCAGTTTGGCATTTTCGGCTGTCTTTTTTAGATAATCTTGTCTCCCTTTAAGACTGTCTATCTGTTCCTGAATATTAATAAGCTCTCTTTGGACCTGTAAAATCTCGTCTACTTTTTCTGCTTTATTTAAGATTTCTTCAAACTTGGCTTTGGTTTTTTCAAGTGTTTGCAAACGGGCCTCAAGGTCAACATATTGATCAGTTACATCCCAGCCTTGGAGGTTTTCCGAAGTCACTTTTACTGCCAAAGTCCGTAAATGGTCAAGCGTCGATTTAAGTTTAGCGCTCGGCAACCGCAAAACCACGGTCGCAAACGGCGCTTCCTCAGGTTGGCTGATATTTGAAGAAACCATGTAACCGCCTTCTTTTTGGGTATAGTCAATAACCTCATCTACTTTTTGGCGGACGTCTTTGACCAACATGGAAACATAAGACTCCTCAACTACCAGTCTATCCTTGACTTCCGGTGTCGGTGCGGACTGAGATATAGAAGAAATTCCTCCTCCGCCAACTGAAGGCATGTTTAGCCTGGCAACACCTGAATCTGAAATACTCTCTTCATAGGTAGTTGAACGCGGCGAAATTGCTTTGGGCAGAGCTGTCAGTCTAGGAACATTGCCTCGATAAATAAGATACGCAATAACTAAAAGAAGAAGAACAGTTAATTTGTTTCTCTTTACCCATTCCCAAATTAGCATTAGTAAAACTCTAACATTTCTTTGTAAACGGTGTCAAGTAAGCAGTCATTGTAAAGGCCCGGCCTTGACAAATACGCCTGTTATTTTTGGTCAATGTCAAGGCCGGGCCTTTACATTGAGAGTTTGATGGTCTGCTGGTCGGTGCGAAGAATTTTAGCGCCGATTCCCTGAAGCCTATCCAAAACTTCTTTGGTTGGATGACCCCACTGATTTTTCCCGACCGAAATAATGGCTATTTGCGGTTTAACAGCTTCCAAAAAATTCTCGCTTGACGAATACTTAGACCCGTGATGGGCTACTTTAAGAACTTCTATATCCTCAAAACGGTAATCCTTAATTATTTCCCCCTCCTCTTTTTCCGTGATGTCACCGGTCAAAACCGCATCAAAGTCATAAGCACGCAAATGTAAAACCAATGAAGCCTGATTGGTTTTGCTTTGAGCACTGGTAGCGCCGAGAATCCGGCTGTCCGGCCAAAGGGTTATAAATTCCAAACCGTCAAGTTTAATTTTCTCTCCTTTTTTGGGCGAGTATAAAGATACCTGATTTTCTGTTATAAGACTATAAAACTGTTTCGCAATATTACTTTCTATATCAAATTTGTAAGCCAAAATTTGCTTAACCTGAAAACGTTTTAAAACTTCTACCAAACCTGTCACATGGTCTTTATCCGGATGGGTATTAATAACAAGCTCTATAGTCCTGTCATAAAAAGGGATGTTTTGGGCCAAACAATTTAAAACCTGATCATTGGGGCCGCCATCAATTAAAACCTGAGTAAAACCTTTTGTCAGCAAAATGGCATCTCCCTCACCAACAGAACAAGCAATAAAGGTCAATTTTTGCGTGGGCCAGAAAAGAACAACGCTGAAAGGAAAAAGGAAAACTAAAACAAGCAAAAAAATAAAAAACTCTTTTTTAGACATTCCTCTTGTTGGCTAATAAGCTAAATAACAATAAATAATAACCTAAAGCAAAAAACCAGGAAAAATTAGCAAAGTTTAGCTCAAAAAACCTAAATCGGCCAAAGATATTGATAACCAGAATAAGATAAGTCAGGGGCAACCAGCTTAAGTAGCATAAAATTTGAGCCAAAAAAAAACTTAAAAAACTTAACCCGCAAATAATAAATCCTAAGTACATCAAATAAGGGATAAGCCAAAGAATAAGAATATTGGGAATAAGGCTAAAGGGGTTGAAATTACCAAAGGTAACCAACAAAATCGGCGCGGTAAAAACCATTGCCGCTAAAGTTTCCCCTGTTTCTTGAGGTAAAAATCGGCTAAAGGGAATTTGTTTTATTTTCTTTTGGAAAAAAGGGCTTAAGGTAAAAAGGCCAAGCGTGGCCGTAAATGAAAGCTGAAAGCCTGTGTCAAACAAAAGCAAAGGGTTAAAAATAAGCATCAGAACGCCGGAAATAATAAGAATCCAAACTCCCTCTGTCTTGCGTCCCAGCAATTGTGACAAGTACAAAATCGAGGCCATAATCGCGGCCCGAGCAATGGGTGGCGTCATGCCGGCAATAACAAAATAAATCAAAATTACAATTTCCGATACAAAAATAGCTGGTTTTCTTTTTAAAAATCGGGCTAAGAAATCTTTTAAACTGCCTGCCAGCAAAGAAATATTCATGCCTGAAGCCACGATAATGTGCAAAGTACCGCTGGTTTTAAGATTAGCGTAAAAATCCTCGGCTAAACTTTGCTGGATCCCTAAAACAATCCCGGAAATCAGGCTGTTGTGAGGTTCGGGCAGGGTTTTTAAGAAAACCTGCTCAATTTTTTTACGAAACTGAAAAAGGGATTTAAACAGGTTTGCTTGAACCGGCCCAATTTTTTTGATCTGCGGCTGCAAAAGATAATATTGGGGTAAAAAAGCCTCGGTGTTTCTTTTAGCAACAGTGCCACTAACTTCAAGTCGTTCACCATAATCCAAAGGCTGGGTTTCAAAAGTTGTCACTTCTATGCCTTCAATCCTAAAAAATTGGCTTTCGCCTCGAGTTATCGGCTCGGATGTTAACTGGCTTATAATCCTGATCCTATCGCCTTCCCTGAAAGGCAACCTTAACTTGCCGACCAGCCGGAAAAGATAAAGAGGCAGGAAGAAACAAACAAGAATAAGGAAAAATTTGGTTTTAAGACACATCTAAAAAGCCGTAATCTGATCTTTAAATTTTTCTAAGGTTTTTTCACCTATTCCCGGAATATTGATAAGATCCTCGACTTTGCTGAAAAAACCGTGAGTATTACGGTAATCAATAATCCGCTGCGCATAAACCGGACCAAGGCCGGGTAAAGAATCCAACTCGTTTAATGAAGCGGTGTTGATGTTAACCTTACCCTGACTGTCTTGGCTAAAAATGCTCGTCTGTTCTTGGGTTATGGTCTGACCCTGTACAGGGTCAGACCCTTCAAAGGGAATAAATAACTTGACTCCGTCTGTTAACTTCTGGGCCAGATTGACGGTTTTTTCAAACCACTGGCGATTAGCATCACTGGCCAAACCACCAGCAGCCACCAAAACATCGTTGACCCGCGCTCCGGAAGAAAGCTTGTAAAGACCCGGCCTTTGCACAGCACCGCTAATATGAACATAAATCTCTGAAATCTGCTCTTCTTCACTGGGAATGATTTCAATATTTGAAGACTGTTTTTTAGAAGTCAAAATTAAGGTTGATAAAGTGCCGATAATTAAAAAAGAAACGCCTATAAAACCTAAAATCAGACTTAGTTTATTTTTTGCAATAAAATTTTCTAAAGCAAATTTGCTTTTGTCTTCCTTTCCTTCTTCCTCCCTGGTAAAGGAGAAATCTTCAGGATCCATCTTATGTAAAATATAATCAAAAGTGGAGTTATTAACAAGTAGAAACTATTTGTAGTGTAATTGTCATTCTGGAGCCCTGAGATGAACTCGGGGGAAACGATGTCATTCTGGAGCGAAGCGATAGAATCTTAATATGAGATCCTATCACTCGGCTAGCGCCTCGTTCCAGGATGACATGGTGCTGAAAAAAGACCTCCAGGATGACGCAACCATTGAAGTATTTCGTAATTCAAGCTAAACTAAATAACAAAATTTATCAATTTTCCCTTAATAAAGATTTCTTTTTTGATTTTCTTGCCTTTAATATACGTTTGGATTTTAGCAGATTTCTGGCTAGGTTAAAATTAAGAAAATGTATGTTAAATTATCCGTTGACAAAATAAAGAATATAATAGTAAACTAAACATAATAGTAAATTTATTAGGAGAACATTATGGCAGGAGAGACAGAAGATGCTCCAGTAAGAATAGGAGTAGCACCCCAAGAACAACCCAAAAAAAACCCATTTGAACTTTTTTTAAAACCAGAAGGTGCAAACGAAGATCATGAAGGTTTGAAACAAAGTATAGTTCAATCATGGAAAGGACTACCTGATGATAGTAAAAAGGGGCTTCTCGAAGGGTTACGGCAAATTGCTGGACCCTTCCTTCATTACGATGGAAAAATTGGTAATCAGACCATAACTCAAAGAGCTGAAATTCCAACTGTAAATGGACAAAATTTAGATGAAGCTTTTGCCGGATTTCTTCTTCACTGCCACATTATGAGAGGCCATGCTGCTGCTGTAAGCGAAAGTATTCCAGGTTTAAAAGATACATCTCCATTAGAATTAGTAGAGTCTTTAGTGGCTCTAGCCGCAAATAACCAAACTAGACAACCAAATTCATCAGCCTCCCTTTGATGAAGATTTCTTTTTTGATTTTCTTGCCTTTAATATACGTTTGGATTTTAGCAGATTTCTGGCAAAGACTGCTAATAACCACCTGATTTTGGGCTTGGTTAATTGAAGCTTGGAGTCGGTCCCGGACTTTGCCGTTAACTTGAATTACGACTTCTACTTTTTGTTGTTTTAGGTATTTTGTGTCGTATTTGAGCCAAGGTTGGTTGTGGACAGAATTGTTATTTTTGAATTTTATTTTTACGGATTCTGGGTCAATTCCTGAATGGCAGAAAGACTTTGTTGTTGAGGTCTCGGAGTGACGATTTTGTGGATTTTGAGCATTATTTCTACTCTTTATTTTAAACCAAATTTCCTCTGTTAAATGAGGAGCAAAAGGAGCCAGTAAGCAAACTAAAATTTCCAATGACTTTTGACTTGCTTTTTGACAGTTTTGTAGGTAGTTAACATATTCCATCAAAGCCGCCAGGCTTACGTTATACTTAAGTCTTCTAATGCCCTCGGTAACTCGTTTGATCGTGCGGTGTTGCCAATAAAGTTCTTCTTTGCTAATTTGTTGTTTTGGATTCTGGCTGATTGGTAGGTGGGGCGCGAGTCTAAATTCTTTTTGACAAAGACGGTATACCCTTGCTAAAAACCGGAACATACCGGCCATACCCGCATCCCGGAAATCACCGCCTGAAGCTAAAGGACCGATAAACATCAGGTAACAACGGAGGGTATCTGCTCCGTGTTTTTTGATGTACTCATCAGGAGTGACAATGTTACCCTTAGACTTGCTCATCTTGACACCGGCCTTGATAATCAAACCATGAGCCCGAAATTTGGTAAAAGGTTCTTCGAAATCCAAGAGGCCCAGGTCTTTAAAAGCCATCGTCAAAAACCTCGAATACAAGAGGTGTAAAACCGAATGTTCGGCACCGCCAATATACATATCAACCGGCAGCCACTTTTTGGTCAAACGGGAATCCCATGGAATTTCGTTAGGGTCAGACCCTTGACAGGGTCTGACCCTTGAAGACGGGTATCTTAAGAAATACCAGGCTGAGTCCACAAAATTATCGATGATATCGGTTTCCCGCTCAGCCACACCATGACACCTAGAACAGCTTGTCTTAATCCAATCCTTCAACTCAGCCAAAGGCCCCCTACCTGTTCCTTTGGGCCGCCAGTCTTTAACCTGAGGCAGTAAAACCGGCAAGTCTTTTTCCGCAACCGGCTGACAACCGCATTTTTTACAATAAACCATGGGAATAGGCGGCCCCCAATAGCGCTGCCGGGAAATAAGCCAATCCCTAAGGTGATAAAACACGGTTCGTCTTCCCCAACCCTTCTTTTCTATGTAATCCATTATTTTTTTGGTTGCTTTGCGAATATCCATAGCGTTTAGAAAGCCGGAGTTGATCATGGTACCGCTTTTTTCCTGAACTTGGGACTCTTTTTTGATGCTTGAACGGTCGCCATCTAAACCGACCACCACTCGAATAATGGGCAAAGCAAATTTTTTGGCAAACTGAAAATCCCTGAGGTCATGACCGGGGACACCCACT
>DATKWX010000045.1:0-3773 GCA_035529355.1 Bathyarchaeia archaeon | reverse complement strand
ACAAAAACAGCCGGTCCCATAATGCTTCTATCAACATGAGTTTCGGCGGCAAAATGAACTACTACATCTACTCCAACCATTACCTTGTCAACCGCTTCATTATCACAAATATCAGCTCTAACAAAACGATAATTGGGGTTGTTCTTAATATCTTTAAGGTTTTCCAGACTGCCGGCATAGGTAAGCTTATCAAGATTTACAATTTTGTCTTGAGGATATTTCTTAAACCAATACAAAATAAAGTTGCTGCCAATAAATCCCGCTCCGCCGGTAACCAATAACTTCATGGTATAAAAATTGTATTATTATATAGATTCTGAATCAAGTTCTCAATGACAATGTTTTTAGTTTTAACTTTTGACATTTAAGTTTTGACTTTATTTAAGTATGTTTGTCCGCTACTTTAGAAGCGCCGAAAGAATCGGGCTTGGTTTTGGCCCTAAAGCCATTGCCGTTGACCATCCCGACCACTTCCTTAATCATGTCTCTTGTTTCACCTGACCTGCCGACGTCAATATGAATCTCCAGCTCGTAATTTCTCTTACCGTTTAAAATCTTATTGACCTTGGGAAGAAATTTTTCGGCAATTTCCAGGGAAAATAAAGTTTCTGTGTAGATTTTTTCCCTGATCGATGGGGGCCTAGGTCTTCTTTGTTTTTGGTAAAAATAGCGGCCTCCTTTACCCAATCGGTGAACAACAATTGCTCCTGTCAGGCTTAGCTCTTTTTTACCATTAGTTCTTCTTTCTTGAGAATCACTGCCGATAACCAAACGGTAAAAACCTTGAGGTTCGGCTTGAATGAATTGGGCAATTGTTTGACTTACCTGAGTTAAAGACAGTTTCCCTAACGTCGGGTTCTTAAAAATCCTACCGATCATTTTTTTTGAGACTTTAATTATACCTTAAAAAAGCTATAATTAAAATATGGAATTTAACTTAAAAAAGATTGACATTAACAAGTACCAACTGAGTAAAACTTCCGCCATGAGGGTAGAAGTTTATGTTTATGCCACCCCTGAGCTGCTTTTAAATATTAACCAAGATCTTTCATTGGAACAACTGGCTGAAGCGGCCAGTTTAGCTAAAGTAGTATCACCGGTGATCGCTATGCCCGACGTCCATGAAGGCTTCGGTTTACCAATTGGCGGCATTATGGCTACCGAAAGCTTAATCAGTGTCGGTGCGGTAGGAATGGATATTAACTGCGGGGTTAGATTGATGACCAGTAATCTTAATTATAATCAGAATGATTTTAGTCCGGAAAAATTACGTACTTTAATTAATCAAATTGAAAGACTGATTCCCATTGGCCTAGGCGGAAAACACAAAAAAAGACTTAGTTTAGACCTACAAAAAATGTGTGAACAAGGAGTGGAATATTTAGTAAAACAGGGTTTTGCTCCGAAAGAGGATTTGGAAAAAATTGAAGAAAAAGGCAAAATGGAGCAAGCAGACTTTTCTGCTTTAGGAGAAAGGGCCAAAAATCGCGCTTTAAAACAAGCAGGAACACTGGGTTCCGGCAACCATTTTATTGAAATCCAAAGGGTCGAAAAGATTTTCGACCCTCAAATCGCAAGCTTATGGGGACTTAGAGAAAATCAAATCTGTATCATGATCCACTCCGGCTCCAGAGCTCTGGGACAACAAACCTGCGTTGACTTCACCAATCTTTTTTGGAAGTTAAAGGACAAATATGGAATTGATGTCCCCCGTCAAGGATTGGCAGCTTTGCCTTTATCCACTCCTGAAGGCCAAAGATATTTCTCCGCCATGGCCAGCAGTGTCAATTTTGCCTTTTGCAATCGCGGAATGATGGCTTATTATATCCGCAAGGTTTTTTTAAAAAACTTCTCCGCCCCACTTAGTCTTTTGTATGATGTCTGTCACAATGTTGCTAAATTGGAAACTCACCAGGGAAAACAACTTTTGGTCCACCGTAAAGGAGCTACTCGAGCTTTACCAGCCGGCCACCACCAAAATCCTAAAATCTATATGAATACCGGTCATCCCGCTATTGTTCCCGGCAGTATGGGAACAACTTCTTATGTTATGGTAGGCTTGGAGAAAAACCAAGAAACATATTATTCTATCAACCACGGCGCCGGCCGGTTAATGTCAAGAACACAAGCAAAAAGACAAATCCAGGAAGAGGATTTTGTCAAGTCAATGAAAGATATCGTCTTTAACAAACCCTTCTGGCAAATTGCCGATGAGGCTCCGCAAGCTTATAAAGATATTGTTAAGGTAATCGATACTTTGGTTGAAGCCGGGTTAACCAAAAAAATAGCTAAACTGGCTCCTTTAGCAGTAATTAAGGGAAACTAAACTCTACTTTCTGCCCTGCTTTGATTCCCAAACTTTCACTTAAACCGGCGTTAATCTCCAAAACATACTGTCCTGGTTTTCCTGATGGATAACCAGGACAAATATCAGTTCGACAAGGCGGAACATCGTTAACAACTAAAAATATTTTTTTTTCAGCCGAAATATAAATTATATCCAAGGGAATCAGAGTATTTTTCATCCAGAAAGAAAGGTTTTGTTCTTGAGGATAAATAAAAAGCATTCCTCTATCTTTGGAGAGATACTCTCTTCCCATTAAGCCTTTGTTTTTCTCCGGCTCGGTAATTGCTAATTCTACTTTAAATTGAACAATCTTTTTCTCCTGTTCATCATAGACAATTACCTGCGGAATATTTTCAGTTTTCTTATAGTTTTTATAATATTGAAAAGCTAAAGCGCCGATTAAAATTGAAAAAAAAGCTAAAAAAACAGCAAAAAATTTTTTCATTTCTCCTCCGTCTTTAGCGTTCTCGGTTCGTAAACCGAGCCTTTGGTAACGCCTCTTTTGATAATAAACCCTTCATCGCAAAGTTTTTTGAGATGGTAGCGGAGAAGACGGCTGGAAAGACCCATAAAACGACGGTGGAGAAAGTCAAAAGAAACCTGCTGATGGTCTTTGATTACCTGAAGAATTTCGTATCTTACCGGCAAAAGCTGTTTTTCTTTTCTCATATTATGAGGTTACCAATTATATCCTAAAATATCCATATATATCCCAATACTATGAAATAATTCCCTGTCTTCTTTCTTCCTATCTTCTTTTAGAACCCTTTCTTCTCCAAAACAATAAACTTAGTTCTATAACCATTTTTATTATAAAACCTGATTGCTTTTTTATTCCAAGGAAACACTTCAACCATAGCCCTTAGCTTGTTTTTTTTAAGGTAATTTTCCAATCCAGTGAGTATTTTTTTACCAATCCCCTTCCTTCGAAATTCTTTTTTTACATATAATTCCTCAATCACTATTCTTGATTTGCTTTTATCTATATAACCATAACCAATAATTTCCTTGTCGTTAGTTTCGGCAACTAAAAAATAGCAGTTTTTATTTGAAAAAACTTTTTTTGCTTCTTCGTTTGAAAGATTTTTTTCCGCTTCTTCATCTCTCCTTTGCTTGACTTCATCTTTTGGCCTATTTTTTCTGTTATAAAGTGTTAACAGCCAAAATAGCTTGTTAACTGTCTTTAAGTCTTTTTGACTAGAAAGACGTATTTTTATATTGTCCATTTTACTCATACTTAATTTAAAGATAATTTTACGCTTTTTTATTCAAATTATATTTTTTGTATTCCCTG
Organism: Bathyarchaeia archaeon; assembly: GCA_035529355.1. Lineage (GTDB taxonomy): Bacteria > Patescibacteriota > Microgenomatia > UBA1400 > UBA1400 > DATKWX01. Next base: position 132 of record DATKWX010000045.1, on the reverse strand, counting down.
ACAAGACTTAAGCTACTGGGAAATACCAAAAACAAAGTCAAAATGCCCAGGAGGCTAAAAATTAATTTCGTGCTGTATAAGTCTTGTATTTTACCGCTTACTCCTACGACTACCATATAAAAAATACTAACT
>DATKWX010000044.1:0-21633 GCA_035529355.1 Bathyarchaeia archaeon | reverse complement strand
CAAGGCTAAAGTTAAGTGAAGAAAGAAAGATCCTGAACCAAGTTCAGGATGACGCTGGAAAGCATAAAGTTCGAGGATGACGTTTTAAAATGAGTTCTAGGTAAGTTGAAAAGGTTTAAAGTTTTTCTAAATCGTTTTGTTTGCTTAGACATTGATTCCAGAATTGTAAGACTTTCTTTTTTCTCTGCGCTAAAACTAAAGAAGTGTTGTTAATACCTAAACCATTAATACAACCGCCAAAACAAAACAAAATATCCAAAAATCTAATATGATTATTCTTTTCAAACTCGGCAAGAGCGGCTTTTACTTCCTTAATGCCGGAAACAATTCGGTATTGATCCTTTTTGAGAACTTGGTCTAGATTAGCACTTTCCGACAGGCCACCGGAAACAGGATAAATCCTGGTATTGCAAGTAGCTAAATCAAACTCTGCCTTATTATCTTTAGCCGAAGCTTTAATATTAAAATGCTTAAAAACCTGGGAGATATCTTTGAAAGTGACTGACAGAATATTTAAGTCAGGGTAGCGAGCTGCTTCTATTTTTTTGACCACGCAGGGCCCGATAAAAACCGCTTTGGTTTCCGGGAATTTCTCCCGAACTATCCGGGCGGTAGCAATCATCGGCGAATCTGATTTTGATAAAAAAGGCAAAAGCTGGGGGTATTGAGTTTTAATCATCTGGTAAATACTTGGGCAAGGACTGGTAATCAGTTTTTTTTGAGGATGCTTTTTAAACTCCAAAAGCGCTTGACGGTTGGTGTCAATGGCACCAACAGCCACTTCAATTACGAATTTAAACCCTAACCTCTTTAATTTTCCCACTATTTGGGGAAAGGGGAAATCAATTACAAAAGCAGGAGCCAACATGGCGGTAAGCGGCGTTTTTGATTTAAGAAGATTGATTAAGGTTTTAAGTTCCTGAGTTTCTGGCATATAAATTTTTAATTCCCAAACTTAATAAGCCTCCAAGCAAAGCGGTAATAAACTGAATGCTACCCATAGAATTCAGAAATTGTCTGGGCAGAAGCTTTAGTTTAATTAATAGAAACGAAGTAGTAATCAAAAATACGGATTTTATCAAGCTAGCCACAAAAAAACTTAAACCATAGTTTTTTACAAGCGTAAAAATTTTTCTAAAACCGAAAACTAAAAGCCAGTTTCCCAACCAAATAAAGGGAATCATCAAAACCAAAAAAGAAGTCAGGGGACCGAAAATAAGTCCCCGGGACAAAACTGCTAAACTGGGAAAAAAGATAATCGGATAGATAAACGAAGTCGGCAAAAAAGCAGCTGCCAGGAAAAGACAGGCATTAACAATTGTTCCCACTAAAAGCTGAGGATAACCCAAAGAAAAAGGAATCGCAAAAGAAGCAAAACCAATTAAACTAAAACTTAACAAAAGCTGCTCAGAAGTCAAAATATAAGGCAAAGTTTTGGCTTTCATAAACTCACTCGTAATCCTCATTCGTTTCCAAGGGGTTCCATCCCTTGGCGGTCGCTTCGCTCCCTGACACCCCTGTCACTTGGGGTATTAAGTCCCACGTGACACCAAAAGGGAATCCCCTTTGGAAACCCCATTGAGAAAATTATTCTTTCGGCTTGAAAGCCTGGTGTGTATAATTTTCTCAATAAACATCCCAAATTATACAATCCCCGTTAAGTCTATGTCTAGTATTATTTGGTAAAATAGGGTTTATGAAGAAAATTGTGGTGGGAATGTCAGGCGGGATTGATTCTTCCATAAGCGCCTTTTTGCTCAAAAAACAAGGCTGGCAAGTTTTGGGAGTTTCTTTGAATATCCCCCGCTTCGGGGGCAAAAGAGATTTTAAAGCTGCTAAAAAAGCTTGCCGGATAATTAAAATTCCTCATTATATTGTTGATGTCCAACGAGAGTTTGAAAAAAAAGTAGTTGATTATTTTGTGGTGGAATTTAAAAATTGCCGGACGCCAAATCCCTGTATGGTCTGCAACCCCCAATTAAAGTTTCTAAAACTTTTTGAGTTTGCCGAAAAGAAAAATATAAACTATATTGCTACCGGCCACTATGCGGGAATAAAAAAGTTAAAAGACAATAAATCCCAAAAGTTGAAAGAAGTTCAACTGCTGAAAGCGAAAGACAAAAGCAAGGACCAAACATATAACCTGGCTTTTCTAAATCAACAACAGCTAAGACATATTATTTTCCCTCTGGCCGAATATACTAAAAAACAAATCAAAAAGCTTGCTTTAAAACATGGTTTTGATTTTTTGCTTGAGCGAAAAGAAAGCCAGGATTTTTGTTATTGCCCGAACAAAAATCTTACCCGATTTTTGAGTAAAAAAATTGGTCGAAAATCAAGTGAAATTATTGATCCAACAGGAAATATTCTAGGCAAACACGAAGGCTTGCATTTTTATACGATTGGTCAGAGAAAAAATATCAGACTTAGCGGAGGACCGTACTTTGTTTCAGGGTTTGATAAGAAAAAAAATCGGTTAATCGTTACCAAAAATGAAAATGACTTATTGAAATCAAACGTTATTTTATCACCTTTTAGTTTTATAAGCGGTAAAACACCTACTAATAAGCAAAAAATAATAGCAAAAATTCGCTACCGCCAAAAAGAAAGTCCAGCAACATTGTATCCCGTCTCAAGAAATAAATTGAAACTTGTTTTTTTAAAACCGCAAAAAGCAATCACTCCCGGACAATTTGCTGTTTTTTATCAAGGACAAGTTTGTTTGGGCGGAGGAAGAATTTATGATATTCCCTAGGTGTTAAGGCATTTTCACCTCCCAGGTGAAACTTTAATTACGGGGGTTGACAAATTATTAAACTTCAGTTAAACTTCTACATAAAAGGTAGAATATATGTTTACTTTATCTAACGCATCTGAATACGCGATTTTGTTCCTGGTAAAACTGGCCGGCAACAAAAATAAAAAGCCGCTTAGTTTAAAACAAATAACCGTTAAAGCCAAACTGCCTTATAAATTCCTTTCCAGGATTGTTTTGGATTTGAAAAAGGCCGGAATAATTACCAGTAAAGGAGGAGTGACCGGCGGCTATTTACTTAATAAAAATCCAAAAAACATAAATCTTATGCAAATCATCAAGGCCGTGGAAGGCAATAAAGGCTTTGTCTCCTGCATTCATGGCCAATGTGCTATGGAAAAACCCTGTCATCATAAAAAAGTTTGGCAAAAACTACAGCAGATAATAGAAAAAGAGTTTGAAAAAGTTAAGTTAAGTAATTTAATTAAATAACGGGCTTTATGGTGTAAATATAGTTTATACCATTTAAACCCCGAGGTGCCTTGAGTATCTCACCTCGCAGGTGAAAGAAAACAGGTGAGAGAAAATAAAATTATGAAAAAAATATATCTAGATTATGCCGCCACAACCCCGGTTGATCCCCAGGTGGTTAAGCTAATGCTGCCCTATTTAACAGAAAAATTCGGTAATACCAGCTCTCTCCATTCTTTTGGCCAGGAAGCGCTGGAGGCTTTGGAAAACAGCCGGAAAATTATGGCTAAAGCTATAAACGCCAAACCTGAAGGAATAATTTTTACCAGTTCTGCGACTGAAAGCAATAATTTGGTTTTAAAAGGTATAACTGAGGCTAATAAAGATAAAGGCAACCATCTTATTATTTCTTCTATTGAACATGACTGTATTTGGGAAAGTGCTAAATGGTTGGAAAAACAAGGGTTTAGAATCACCAAACTAGCGGTTGACCGATATGGTTTGGTTAATCCCAAAGAAGTTGAAAAAGCAATTACTAAAAAAACCGTTTTGGTTTCGGTGATGCATGCCAATAATGAAATCGGCACTATAGAACCGATTGCTGAAATCGGAAGAATTTGCCGCAAAAAAGGTGTCTTTTTCCATACTGATGCCAGCCAAAGTTTCGGCAAACTACCGATTGACGTTGAAAAAATGAACATTGATTTGTTGACCGCTTCGTCTCATAAAATCTACGGGCCAAAAGGCGCAGGCTTGCTTTATATTAGAAAAGGGGTAAAAATTGCTCCCCTTTTGCACGGCGGCGGCCAGGAAAAAAACATGCGCTCTTCAACCGTCAACACAGCCGCTATTGTCGGTTTTGCTGAAGCTCTAAAAATTGCTCTTAAAACAATGGCTGAAGAAAATCAAAGAATAACAAACTTAAGAAACAGGCTCATTAAAAACATTTTGGCAAAAATTCCCGACTCTTACCTAAACGGCCATCCGGAAAAAAGATTGAGCAATAATGCTAATATTCGTTTTGCTTTTGTTGAAGGCGAAGCAGTAATGCTTAGACTTAACAAAGCCGGCATTGCTGTTTCCACCGGTTCTGCCTGTTCCTCTTACAAACTTGAACCGTCCCACGTGCTTTTGGCCTGCGGTCTGAAACCTCAACAAATCCATGGCTCGGTTAGATTTAGTTTGGGAAGGTGGACCACCAAAGAAGAAATTGATAAAGTAATCCAGGTTTTACCAAAGATTATTGAGGACCTGAGAAAAATCTCACCTTTTAAAAATGTACAATTCTAAAGTCTTAAAATATTTTCAAAAACCGCATAATTTCGGCAAGATGGAAAATCCCGATGGTATAGGAAAAGTGGGTAATATTATCTGCGGTGATGTAATGCATCTTTACATCAAGGTGGTAAAAGATAAAATAAAAGATATTAAGTTTGAAACATTCGGCTGTGCCGCAGCTATTGCCACCAGCAGTATGGTTACTGATTTGGCTAAGGGAAAAACCCTTAAATCAGCTTTGACAATTAACAAAGAAGCGGTAGTTAAATCTTTGGGAGGCCTGCCTCCGATAAAAATCCACTGCTCGGTTTTGGCAAGTGATGCTTTGGCTGAGGCAATTTATGATTATCTTAGAAAAAATAAAAGAAAAATTTCCGAAAGGCTTTATAAAACGCATCAACGGCTTGAAAAAGAAAAAAAGATCATTGAAGAAAAATATAAAGATTGGATAAGTGAAGAAGAAAAAATGGCGGAAGGAGGTGATAAAAAATGAATCCTTTTTTTGGCAACATTGAAAAGAAAACTCTAAATAATTCATATTTTCGTCAGGTGATTTTCACCGGCGCTCACAGCCAACTGGTGCTTATGTGTTTAAAACCAGGTGAAGAAATCGGTTTTGAAGTTCATGAAAAGGTAGATCAATTTTTCCGCTTGGAGCAAGGTGAAGCCAAGTTTATTATTGACGGCAAAGACTTTTTAGCAAAAGATGCTGACGCAGTGATTGTCCCTGCAGGCGCTAACCATAATGTTATAAATACTTCCACTGATAAAGAATTAAAACTCTATACTATTTATTCACCGGCTAACCATCCTGAAGGCACAGTCCACAAAACATTAAAAGAAGCTCAAGAGGCGGAAAAGCACCACCACGAGTAACAAAACTGGGAATAATTTTTATAGATTCCCATTTTCATGGGAATGACGTTGAGAAGAAATGGGAATGACGTTGAGAAGAAGAAGTATTAAAAAGGGGTTATCAAAACGTATCTATTTGTGCCATTGACGCTGACTTTTAAAGGTTGGGTGAGGTTTGAAAGGAACAACTAATTTTTTTGGGTCAGGGCCAATAATTGAGATTTTATCCTGAGGATATAATTTACCAAAACCGGCTTGCCTTAACAAGTTTAAATAACCGACATCTTTGATATCAAAACCCATAAGAAAAGTAACCAAAGAATCAACTGCCAAAGCATCAAATCCGGCAGCTAAAAAATTGGCTTTTTTAGGCTTGCCTGAACCAGGCCCACGGCCTTCCATCCCTAAAGTCCCGTCAATTACAACAAAATGAGGATAAGCGTAGCGGGCAATTTCCTTCATTATCCAGTGAATATCCATCCCCTGATGAATCTTACTCCGAACATCTAAATTTCCCTGGATGGCACCTACTAAAAGATTTTTAATTCCCAACGTGACTACCACGCTATTATGGGTCTTGGCACGAGTAATTGAAACTACAAACGGTGAACGGGTGTAAATTTTGGCTAAGGGTAAATTGAGTTTTCCGTGAGGATATTTTATGGTTATTTGTTCTGCCTTATCAAAAGCTACATCAAAAACTTCTACCTGAGAATCACGGTCAGCTAAATCTTTAAAGCCATGCTTTAAAAAACCTTTTTTGGTATTGCCGATTGAAGCTTGCTCAGCAATAATAATTTTTCCTTTAAAAAAAGGTTTGATAAAATCAATGAAACCTTTGACTGCGGTCACCGGTGAAACCGCTAACTTTTTTTTAGCGTCAACAAAATTAATTTTAATTACCACTTGAGGAATGTTTTGAAGTTTTTTTTGTAAATCGGCTCTGAATGGTTTTAAAACCGCTAAAGTTCCCTGATACGATTGATTGCTTTTAACTAAACTGACTTTGCTCATTTTGATTTTATTATAAACTATTTTTTTCCAGTAAAAGGCTTGTCAGGCTTTTTAAGCCCAACAAGCCTTTTTTTAAAATTAACAATCGCAGGGATCACAAGAACAATCCGGACAATTGCAGTCTTTTTTTAAAGTAGCCATTTTTATTCACCTCCTCTTGTATGTATAGATAATTATCTATATAATATACCGGGAGAGGATTTTTGTCAAGAAGCAAAAAAGAAATCCTGAAACCGCAGCACTACAAATGGTGCACGGCATGGCAAGTTCAGGATGACGTGTGAGGGAGGTAAAGATCCTGAAATAAATTCAGGATGACGGTTAGAGCCCCAGGATGACGATAGGGCCGTTGCAGGATGACGCTGAGCATCAATCTCAGGAGAAAAGAGGGCAATTTAAGCATTTTTTATGAAGTTGGCAATAGACTTCCCTACCAACTCGGGATTTTTTGATCAGGCCTATTTTAGCCAACTTATTTAGGTGAAAGGTAACTGTTGGCTGGCTCAAATGCAAAAATTTTACTAAAGAACCAACGGTAAGTTTCCCTCTTTTTTTAAGATATTCAAAAATCTTAAATCGGCTTTTGCAAGCCATTGTGCGAAAACAACCGCAACAACTACATTTGAGGCAAGTCTTAATCATTATTTCTAGTTACTAAAATGTTTACTCGTCTTTTGGTTTCGGTTTACCACAACCGCCACAATCATCGCATGTTCCACAGGTCATTAATATCACCTCCTATCTTGTAATTAGGCTCCCATCTTGGGTATAACATTCAGGCGCCATATCCGCAGGGAAATCATAAGGCTCAATTGCCTCACAAGGAATCGTACCGTTACCGTCAGCTACAATAATCCATTCGCCTTCCTGTTTGTAGGCTAAAAACCAACCGCCACCCATCTCGCCGCTAAAAATTACCCCGCCTGAAACATAAGGGTCAAATTTTTTGCTGATTTCAACCTCAACCTCGGAAACATCATGTCCGTACTTGGCGGCAAAAGCTTGCCTGATAAGCTCAACATCTTCGCTTTGCCCTGCTCCTCCGGTGGCCTCCTGGTCTGCAGGAAATAATTCCTCTTCTTCTAGTGGCGCCACCGGCGTTTCTTTATTTATCTTTCCAGAGAAAAACCAAAAAGTAAAGGCGCCGGCGCCAAACAAGAGAAAAGAAACAAGAACAGATAAAGCAACTTTCAAAAAAACATTGCTACTGGTAGTTTCATCATCTTCAACCATATAAAACTCCTTTCTTAGCAAATTCTAACGGAAAATTAAATTAAATTCAATATAACACAGGTAATAATTATAGTATAATAATTGACGATAAAGAAATTTGGGTCTATTCCCAAAAATTTACATTTTGTAAGAAGAAACAGAACGAATAGTTTATGTACCATTCGCGAAAACCCCTTGCTTTAGCAAGGGTGATGAAGCGAATCCTTTACTTAAGTGAAGTTTTCGCTTCGGCGCATGAAAACTATCTAAACCTAAAGAAACTACGGCCTTTAGGCCGTAGAGTTTTCATAAAGTATAAAGAACCCCCCGAGTAGCCCCTAGTTTTCTGATAAAACCCCTTTTTGTAAGCTGCTGTAAATCATAGTGAAGCGTGCTTTTGGTAACTTTTAAAAAACGACGGTGTAAAAAATCAAAAGAAACCAATTTATGATTTTTTATCAGGTTTAATATTTCCTTTCTACGAGGAAGAAGGCTATCTTCAGGTTTTTCTCTTTTAACATTTTTTAACTGATTAAGAGTTTTTTCTGTTTGAACAACAGCAGCTTGAAGAAAAAACTCTACAAACTCAGTAATATCTTTTTTATTGATCAAAAGCAAATCATAGTATATTTGCCTGTGCTTTTCTAAATATTCTTCTGGGGAAACTAAGCCTCTAAAACCAAAACCAGAATTTTTAAGAATAAATGTTGACAGCAGTCTACCTACTCGTCCATTACCATCTAAAAAAGGGTGAATCTTTTCAAAAATAAAATGGAAAGTGGCTGCTTTAACTGGTCCAGGATCTTTGGTTTGATTAACTTTATTAATCATTTTTTTTATTAAACCCAACACTTCATCCGGTCCCGGAGTTAAATAAACAGCAATCCCAGCTTGATTAAAAATAGCTGAGGGCTCCTGTCTAAAATAACCAGCTGAAGGAGAAATTTCAGCTAAGACAATTTGATGAAGTTTTAAAATAAATTTCTTAGTAATTTTCTTTGGGGCCTGAGAAGAGTAAATAAAATGAAGAGCTTTTAAGATATTAAAAACTTCAATTTTTGCCAAATCTTTTTTTGGCTGCTTTGAAAGTAGCTCAATCTCCTCTAAATACAAGCGGTTCCCTTCAATCCGGGCAGAAAAAAGAGAACTTTTAAGTAAAGACTGGCGTCTAAGATTTTCTTCAAAATAAGGAAAGCGAGGTAAAACCTCCATTACTTTTTTGGCAACTTGCAGTTTTTGGAGATATTCTTCAATTTTTTCAGTTTTTTTGTAAGTATATTCAAGGTTCATTTAAAAAGATGTTATAAGATATTGTAATATATTGCAAGAAATTGGAAGATATTGAGGAAAAATCAGCACCTGCCCCAGCCAAAATTATTTTACCCGCCTAAATGTTTTACTTTTGGCTGGTTAAAAATAATCATGTCAAAAATTGAGGAAATATGGGTTTTGGGGTAAAATAAGTAAAACTAATAAAGAAAGAAGGAAAAAAGAAGGAAACATGAATCTATTTTGGAAAGGCAGGAGTAAGTTAACAAAAGCAGTCTTCTTTATAGTTGCTATTATCTTCTTACCTATTTCTTTGGGGATATATTTAATTTTGAAAGTCAGGAAAAAAAACTGGGATGAAACAGTAAAATCATTAGCTATATTATTTTTGGCTGTAATCTTCTTTTTTTTAAGCACTGCTTGGGTTTCAGCGATGTTTTCATCAAATAATAGTAATTCTTCAAAAACAAAAGGAGTAAAAGAGGAAAATATTCCTGAGAAGAAAAAATCTCCAACTCCAATACCTACACCCACTCCATCACCATCACCGTCACCATCTCTATCGCCTGTTAAACCATCCCCATCACCTCTCAAACCTTCACCAAGCCCCAAATATGTTGAAGATAAAAAAGAGAACCCCTTAGATGGTTATATTTGTGATTGTTCAAAAACTTGTCCTGAAATTTCAGCTTGTGAAGAAGCTTATTATCAGCTCAATAACTGTGGCTGTAATATTAGAGATGGAGACAATGATGGCGTGCCTTGTGAGGATATTTGCCCGGGCGGAAAAAGTACTTCTCAAACTGTTCCTATTGTTCCTGAACCATCAATTCCAAACGAGCCAGTTAATGAAGGCAGCGGCTTTACCTGTAATTGTTCAAAAACCTGTCCGCAAATGTCATCCTGCGCAGAAGCTCAATATCAACTAAATGTTTGTAATTGTAAGGTTAGAGATGGGGATAGTGACGGAATAGCTTGTGACAATGATTGTCAGTAAGCAAAAATGAATAAAAATAAAAAAACAGCATTAGTAATTATTTTATCTTTATTGATAATTACTGTTTTCAACTCTGTAGTTAAAAAAATTGCGCAACCAGTAAAATTTACAGAAGAAAAGAAAAAAAATGAAGAAATTCAAAACCCCCCATCTTTAAAAGATTCTAAAGAAGAAATAATAGAAAAAAAGGGGAAATATCTTAATCACGACTTTTTTATAATGAATAAAAAAGGAGATGACAAATATGTTGCTACTTTCACTCCTTTTTTACCCAGAGATTATGCTACAGTGTTGGGCGCAATATTTGAGGCAATTAATTTAACTTATGGAAAACGTACAATTACTAATCTTGAACCTCAAATGGAAAATAGAAACGGGACAAACCTATTGAAATTTAATGGAACTAATGGTAGTTATTACGTTCTTTTGATTAAAGAGGGTACTGGCGAAGTTCATTCATTTACATATTGGCTGGAGTAGGGTAAAAAATAAATAAAGGAGGTATTAATATGAAATTTAAAAAAGTATTACCTATTATTTTAATCTTATTAATTGTTTTTGGATTTTTTGGCATTGAATATATTAAAACAAGTCCACAATTTTCAATGTATAAAATGTCTAAAGCTGTAAGACAACACAACTATGAGGAATTTTCTAAATATTTTGATATGGATTCAGTTGTAAATAATATTATAGATAAAGCTTTTAAGGAAACAGAAGAAGAATCTACTGACAATGAGTTGGGAGAATTAGGTAAGGGTTTTGCAGAAGGTTTACTTATTATGATGAAGCCTGCTTTAAAAGAAGAGTTTAAAAATCAACTAAAAGAACAAGTTGAAACGGGAAGTTTTGGTGAAAATTATCAGACAAAAAACACTCTTAAAGCATTCACAATGACAAGAGTAAAAAAAGAAGGACATATAGCCCAAATTGAAATAACAAATGAAAATGGAGAAAAATTCAATTTTAAGATGAGAAAGAAAGATGACTATTGGCAAGTATTTGATATGGATTTTGATACCTCTGAACTCAAAAAGGAAAACCCCCCAGAAGAAAAAAAATCATCAGCTCAGAACCTTAAATTCGGTGAAAAAGCCGATATTGGAGAGGGTTGGTTTTTAACAGTAAATGAGCCTGTTTTATATGCGCCAAAAGATAGTTGGGATAAAGCCGAAGAAGGAAATAAATTCATTGCATTTGAAGCAATATACGAGAACACCAACGATCAAACAAACAGTTTTTCCTTATCATATCTCAAACTTAAAGATACCGAAGATTATTCTTATTCCAATGAATACAGCGGAAAAGAACCAGAATTAGAATCAGGCGATTTAGAAGCAGGTGGAAAAGTAAAAGGATTCGTAACCTTTGAAGTGCCTGAAGACAACGAAGTTAAATCAATTATTTATTCTGGTCCACGTACAACAGTAATTTTTACCACAAAAGATAAGTTAGATGAATAAAAAAGAGCTTTAATCTACGTCAGATCGCCTACTGATAAACAAGCTAAAGAAGGTTATTATATTGATGCTCAGAAAAAGACTTGCCAACAAAAACTCATTGAAGCCAGTAAAAAATTAATGAAGTTTGGGGAGAGAATTAATGAAAATACAAAATGAATATTGTTAAATCATATTTATCAGAATTTATTGGTTACCTATTTATTTTGACCATTGCCCCTCATTTAATTGCTCTAAATGTTAACGCTCTTTGGGATAAGCTCGATTTTGGAATAAAACAGGATAAATTTAGAAGCAGATGGCATCCAAATTATCTTGGAAGATTAGAATTGATTATGTATTTGACTGCTTTTTTGTCCAACAAGCCAGAATTTATTATTGCCTGGCTCGGAATTAAAACAATTCCACAAGTAATTTATTGGCAAGAAATTAAAACTTTATATAATTTTTTTCTTATTGGGAACGCCTTAATTGTGATTTTTTCCTTCGCCACAGCAAGAATTATTTTTTGGGCAAAAGAAGGCAATATTTTATTATCTTTTGTGGTGGTGTTTTCTTTAATAATATTTAATTTTTGGAGTTATATTATGACCAAAGAATCAACAAGTGTGAATATTGAAAAACAAAAGTTAATTTTAGGGAAAAACAAAGAAAGTAAAAATTGAATTAATAAAGATAACTTATTTTTTGCCGACGCTTTTATTAGACAACATTTTGGCCGAATAATTAATTGGGCTATTGGAGATGTTAGAAAATGCTGCAGAATGAATGCTAACGGGACATGTGAAGAGAACGGATCTTTTAGTGGGGAATTGCAAGTATAGCCTTCTGAAACAATATTATATCGTCATTTTAAACAAATATTTGTAGACTATTGACATAAAGCATTATTTCTGTTAATATGTCGATATATGATTCATTTATTCAGTTGTAAAAATTTCTATTCATTCGGTGATAAATTAACTACTGTTAGTTTTGTGGTAAATGAAAACGCGCCGAAAAACTATGGTTATTTTAAAGCCCCTTCCGGAACACGTTTATCCAAAATTGAAACAGTAATTGGCCCCAACGCATCGGGAAAGACCAACCTTTTAAAGGTTGTCCCATTTTTAAAGTGGCTTATTGTTGATTCATTTAATATTAGTCCTTCAGCTTTAATACCTGTATTCCCTTTTATGTTCTATGATCACAAGAATAAACCAACAGAGCTCTCAGTTGAGTTTGAAATTAATAAAGACATCTATGTCTATAATTTTTCATTAACAAGGACAAGGATTTTGTCAGAAGAATTAAGAATAAAAAACAAAACAAAAAAGAAAACAACAAGTAAAAGAATTTTCTATCGTTTATGGAACGATGAAACTAATCAATATAACTTTAATGGGAAAAATTTTAACCCTCCTAAAGGATTTGAAAATTTACTTCGATCTAACGCAAGTGTTATAGGGGTGTTAATGCGTTTAAATCATAAACAAAGTCAGGAAATAGCTAAATTTTGGCAGAATGTCGAGACTAACGTAATAGAAGGAGGTTGGATAGGAGACCGTTTGCTACCAAATGCTGCACAGCAATTAATCGAAACATTTAAATTTTATAGTGAAAATGTGGAGATTAAGAATAAGGCAGATAAATTTTTATCTAAATTTGATCTCGGTTTAGACGCATTTGAAATTTTAAAAAAAGAGAGGGAAGATGGTTTTTCGATAAATGTTCATGGTGTTCACTCTTTTGACACACAAAATAAATATCTTGATATTAGGTATGAATCTTCTGGCACAAAACAACTCTTTGTTATTTTAAAAACAATACTTCAAGTATTATCCAATGGTGGAGTTGCTGTAATAGATGAATTTGACGTTAATCTTCACCCAGAAATAGTTTTGTCACTTTTCGAATTATTTATTCAGCCTGAAACTAATCCAAATAATGCCCAATTATTATTTAGTACGCATAGTCATTTAGTGCTAACTAAAGTAGATAAATATCAAGTAATTTTTATTGAAAAAAATGATAAAGGTTTTAGCGAATCATGGAGGATGGATGAAATGTCTGGTATCCGAGCAGATGATAATTATTATTCGAAATATATTGCTGGAGCATACGGAGCGATCCCTAAAATACGCTAAAAATATGTACTATGTCACGAACAAATCCGTACAAGAGAAAAAGACGATCGGCAAGTAAAACTATTCTTATATATGGTGAGGGGTTAGATGAAGAAACCTTTTTAAAACACCTCAGAGGTATATATTCCAAAAACAAAAACATAGCAATAACGATTAGAAAAGGAAAAGGGGGATCAGTCTCCAACTTAGTTATGGATGCATATAAATCATACGGCGTTTTTAATAAAAAGGCTGTTGTACTGGATAATGATAGAGGAGTAAGAGAGATGCGCAAGGCAAGAGAAGAAGCTAAAAAAAAGTGTATTGAGCTTTATGAACACACTCCTTGTTTAGAATCAGTTTTTCTATCAATAATGACCGATGGAAAAAGTTTTAAAAATAAACCCTCTAACTGGTGTAAACAAGAGTTTAAATCTAAACATCTCGCTCGAAAGAAAAGAAATGATCTCAAAGAATACACTAAACTAATGCCTAAAAAATTATTGGATAAACAAATTACCAAAATACCAGAATTAAAAAAATTAATTTCTCTAATGAGGGGGCGATTTAAATAAAAGGACAAAGGGGCGAGGAACGTATGTAAATGTTCACTAATTCTGTAACAATTTGAAGCCCTGAATCGTCTGGTTCATGGGCTGATTCAAGTTATTTGTTTTGCGAATAACGCAGTCGTGAACCGTATTCGATGTAATCGAATTCTGGTTCTGTGATAAATCAAAATACAATCAGTTACGCTTAATATTAAAAAATTTTCACCAAGTATATTCCCTAATCCAAAATATTTTGATAATAAAAAAGAATGAAAAAACTATTAAAAATGCATATATTGGGCTAATTAATAAACTCACTCGCTTATGCTCGTTCGTTTCCAAGAGGTTTCACCCCTTGGCGGTCGCTTTGCTCCCTGACACCCCTGTCACCAAGGGGTATTAAACCCCAGGTGACACCAAAGGGGAATCCCCTTTGGAAACCCCATTGAGAAAATTGTTCCCCAGACTTGGAAACCTGGGGTATATAATTTTCTCAATAATTATCTAAAAAAAGTAATATAATTTAAAATATGACAGAACAAACTGAAACACAACTTACCCCAAGGCAAGTTTTAGAAACAAAGCTAAATGTTGAAGGGCTTACATCTATTGCAGAGTGCTTGGGAAAAATCGTTTCCGAGCCAATAGGCGATGATTTAATAAGACGCGTGGAAGGTGCTTCTCCAAACTGGAAAAGAGCGATAGAATTGGCTGATATTGTTTTTGGTTCAGAAACAAGAACCCTAGATCAAAAAGGCAAAAAACCATGGCGATATTTAATTGAAATCACTGCAAAGGAAAAAAAAGAAGTCATGAATGCGAGGATGGTTGGTCAAGTTATTCAACAATTGGTTAGCTTTGCTGAATTATCAAGAAACACCCAACAATTACCAACACAAGAGAGAAAAGAGGTTTTAGATAATGCTCAAGAAGCAGTTTCTTTGCATTTTCAAGCTGCCACGTGGAAAGACCGAAGAAAAAAAACTATGATACAAGGTCAACCTTTAAAAGCGATCGCAGAAGAATCAGGAGTTACTCTTGCTCAAGGATTAGATGGAGCTAGCCCAAACCAGCTTCTTCACATAATTGAAGCAATTAAAGAAAGAGCTGACAATATTACTCCAAAAAAGTTAGAAGAAAATAATGCATACATAAGGAAAAAAGTTAAACGACCCTTACAAAAATAAAATAGATATAGATTCCCGCCTGCCTGCGCAGACAGGATTGCGCGGGAATGACAGGGATATTAAGGATTGTATTTTTTGTCAAAACAAGTTTTGGAGCGGGTAAAACCAGCTTCTTGAGCATCTTTTTCCGTACAAAACCAACCTTCGCCTAAATCTTTTTCCACAATGGTAAAATCATATTGGCTGCAGCCGGGAAAATAATAATTTCTTCTATCTGAATTTTTATCAATATTAGCTTTAATAAGACAATCGGGATTGTCCGGGTTTTCGGTTTGGTAGCATTTGGGGCTAAAAATGCCTAGTTGATTTTCTTTAGCTAAATCTGCTGCTGATTTTAAAAAATCTTTTTGCGAGCTTTTATCACTATGATATCTTCCCCAACCTGCTCTTAAAACTTCCTCATTAACCAATTTGTCACCAATATAAACTAAAGCCATTGGCCGGCCGCCGCTTTGAGCAAGAATTTTTTCCTGAATAATAACTTTTTTATTTAAAACCAAATCTTCAAGAAATTCTTTGGCTTCTTGACCACCACAATATTCAAGCTCTGGAGCATCAAGGTGTCTTAATCTTAATTTAGTTTTTCCATCTAAAACAAAAGTGTCACCGTCAATGACTGCGATAACTAAAATGCCTTGATCACTTTTTTGGCTTTTTTGGAAAAGGAAAAGATTGAGGATTAATGAGGGAATTAAAAGAAAGAAGCCCAACCACTTTAGCCATTGACTGACAGGCTTTTTTGTCATACATCCATTATAGATTATTTACTGACGAAGTTGCTCCCCCTAGTTGTCTACTTCTAGCATAATGTTTTCCTAGTGCTCTTATTCCTTCTATAACATCTCCTTCCCTCACCCCACACACTAATCCTTCTTGTTGTATTCTATGTGCAACCAAATCAAAAGTTACTTCGTCGCTGATTGGTCCGGAACCACTTAAGATTGCATCTACAGCTCCTAAAAAAACAGCTCTCGCCTCGCTCAGTCCCGCCATATATGCATCTAATTCGTCATCTGGACTCATTCCGTCTTCAGCCATTTCTCTTCCCCCCTTATCCTTATATAAACTTTATTTTTACCATTAACTTCTGTAAAAAATTCAAATTATGGTTTAGTAGTAATAAATCGAATATATTATAACAAATTTTACATCTTTTATCCATAAACTGCAGGTAATAATTATAGTATAATAATTTACGATGCGGTAGCCAAGCGGTTTAGGCACTTGCCTGCAAAGCAAGCAACGTAGGTTCAATTCCTACCCGCATCTCCATGAACGTTAAACAATATTTGGAAAATCAGCTTAAAAACTGCTCCCGATATAATTTAATCCCTAATGATGAAAAACTGTTGAAAAAGGAAAAAATTCAAAAATATGCCTTTAAAAAATTAACTTCCAAAAAATTCAGAAGATGGAAATTGGACCCTGAATGTGAGAAAAGAACAAAAAAAGCCCTTAGACTTTCCGTGGGGAAAAACAAACCGTTAGTAGTTGTTTACCCTGTGGGCGCTTATAAACTTTGGCGGCTGCCTTCTTTTCCAGAGGTTGACTGGTCAGAATTTTTTAATATTGCTTATATACTGAAATATTTAGCACCAGTTGTGGCGGCTTATAAAAAAGATGTTGTCTTGTACTATTATATGCATAGCCTTTTGATGGAAGCCCACGACAATTTAACTACCAAGGAAGTAAACCAATATATCAAGTCTTTTCAGGTGTTAGCTGACTCTTTTTCTAAATATTTACCAAAAAACCTGAAGATTAAAATTTGGAAGGATGCTGATATTTATACCAGAAAAGAATATTTCGCCACTCTGGAAAAAGCTTATAAGAATGCAAAAAAAGAATATGAAGCTTTTCCTGAAGAAAAAAAACAAGATTATTTTAGAATGTCCGAACTTAACATTAAATGGAAAGGAAGAAACGATTGGACTAAGCTTTCTCAAAAAGAAAAAAAAGAAAAAATGATTCGGAGCGCTATTTATGAAACCAGTGCTGGTTATGGTCTCACAAAAGCCATTAATAAAGTCAAAGCCGATAACCATGTTTTAGTATTTACTAAAACCTCACCTCAGTTTATCGGTATTGGTTCTTGTAAAACCTCTATTGTTAAACATTGGGTGGGCTTTGGTATTTTGGAAAAAGAAGGTGGTAAATTTTACGAACGGATTTTGTCTCCTTCTCAATTTGAAAAAGCCAAAAAACAAAAACATCTGAAGGCTAAAATAGATTTAATTCCTCTAAAAAATTTCAAAGAAATTTGGGTTTATCCGCAAAAATTTAATTTTGTTTTATGATTACTTGTTTTTTTGAAAATAAAAGAAAAGAGTATTTAAGGCATGTGGCTGCGGGAGCCATGGTGATAAAAGATGAAAAAATTCTTTTGGTAAAAAGAGCTCTTTTTCTTTTGGCTGACCCCGGAAAATATTGTTTGCCAGGAGGCTACTTAAACCATGAAGAAATCATTTCCCAAGCAGTTATAAGGGAAGTAAAAGAAGAAACCGGCTATGAAGCAAGAATAATTTCTCTTTTCAGAATTAATGATAACCCTGAAAGAGACAGGGGTAATGTTGATTTTATTTACCTTGTTAAACCAATAAAAAAAATAGCTAAACATGACGAAGAGGTAACCGAAGTTAAATGGTTTGAACTTAGTAATCTACCAGATCCAAAGCAGTTTGCTTTTGACCATTGGGAAAATATTCAGCTTTATTTAAAATGGAAGAAAGAAAAGTTCAGGCTGCCGGTTTTTAAGTAAGCTATCCCGAGGCCTGCCTGCCGGCAGGCAGGTGTCTTGATCCGCCAGCTGGCGGACACCCCGCCTACGGCGAGGCAGGCAGGAGGAAAAAGTCATTTATAACGGACTGGCAACCCGGGGTTATATCAAGAGGCAACTCCCGGTGTTGACAAAGTTTTCAAAAAATCAGGGAATCATTTGAAAGCTAATGCCTTGATCTTCAAAAAGTTCTTCTATAAGCGCTTTTCTATTGTCATCTAGTAAATTCGGATCAAGGCAATACAATTCTATTGAAAAAGCAATGTCCTCACCAGGACTACAGAAGTTTCCTGGCTTATGTTCGAGAAAATAGTGTGGGCCGCCAAAGTCGCGGTCATAATTCCAACTGCCGTCTATTAGTTTCCATCCTGTCCTATCTGCCCATTTCTGCACTAAATCGGATTGTGTATCAATATATGCATGAACGAATTCATGAAGAAGGTCCGATTTCATTCTCCGGGCATTGCTATTATCAGGGGGGTCTTTTGTTCCGTGAACGTCAAAATCACCCGGCAGATAAAATTGTATATCGTGAAAAACCTGATTACCTAAACTCCACAAGAAGTGACGACCCCCAGAGCCCCCGGTACTACCAGAAGACTTAATCATTAGAAACCATCTTCCAAAGAGCGGCTCTCTAAATTGAACCGGTACAATTTTCAAGCCTTCTTTTAAAATCCTTAACTCATCTACTGTGTAAGGTATATTTTCAAATGGTGTTCTATCTTTATCTTCATATAAAAAAATATTGGGAGAAATCATTTTGATGCTATATTCGCTTTCTACTTCTTCTATAATTTTTCTTGCTTCGCCATCATAATCGTGGATACCTCCTTGCTGAACTTCTTCGGGAAGATATTGAGGTAATTCTCCTAATTGTGGAGTAGATTCGGGTGATGATGGCAGAATTTTGCCATCCTGCCCACAGGCAACTGATGACGCAATAAGACCAGCCATAGCACCGACTGCTGCTACTCCTCCCACAACTTTTCTCCTTGATCTAGAAAAGTCAGAGGGCCAAAAAGATGCCTCTGCTGCTTTTTTAAAAGCTTTTTGTCTTTCCCTTAAAGGTTTTCTTGACGAACCGTCAAGCAGGATACCCGCTTCCTGATCCCAGATGATCTTGGGACTTTTGTCTCCAGATAAAGGGGAAATCTCAAGTCTGGCAAATAGCCCATTTTTGGCTTTCTCCGGCTTCACAGTTTCTGAACCTAAAGTGTGAGAGTAGAAGATAAGAAGACGAGGTTTTGTTTCTCCTCTGCTTTTTTTGGGAATAGGTTGGCAAGTCCATTTAGTCACTCCTTTTTCTATAAGCTCTTTTTCCACTGTCCAGTTAAAACCTGTTTTTTCGTCTTGAACCACGCGTTTTTCCCCTTCATTTTGAGTCTCTCCAATACCTAACCTCTTAAAACCATTAAGGTAATTCTGTTCTGTTTCTGAAGCTAGCTTAAGCTCTTCGGCAATTGTTAACGGTTTGGATGGTGGAATGGGAAAATCACTAGATTCTGTTTGCAAATCCATAGATAAGAACTAAAGTATTCTTTTGGACTGATTGGTCGGGGAAGGGAGAATCGAACTCCCGCCGCACGCACCCCATGCGTGCATCCTACCACTGGACTATTCCCCGTATTAAATTAGTTTAAAAACACCTTTTTTTATTGCTCTTTCAAGAACATTATGACTTTTTTTATACGTTTTTTCCAAAAATCCCGCTTCGTTAACATTATTACAAAGTTGATAACCTATTAAAGCTAATGGACGTCTATATTTCGTTGATTTTACCAAACCATTCTGATGATTTTTTATCCGTTTTAACAAATTAGTTGTTGAACCAATATATTTCTTGTTATCTTTTAGGCTTTTTAATAAATAAACGCATATCATATAAATTCGCACCCCGCCGGGCAGAGCCCTCTGGGCGGCGCCCATGCGTGCATCCTACCACTGGACTATTCCCCGTCAGCTTTTAAAGTATGACTTTATTTATATAGATTCTGAATCAAGTTCAGAATGACAAATATAAAAAAACACGAGCCAAAATCGTGTATTTATCCCGTCTTGACAACAAAGATATTATATCATTAAATTATCTCATGGAATTGGAAACCGAAGCCTTATTGCAAAAGTGGCTGAAGATTCAGATTTTGAAATACAAGTTATCCTTAATTATGTGGATTATAATGATTTTAAGCATCGTCATTAGTATCTGGTTTACTTGCGTTTATGTTCTTCCCCCACTTTTAAAACAGCTTGCCAATACCCAGAAAATTTTGGAGAGCGTTTCTTCGTTGTCGGAAACCAGCCAAAAACAGGAAAATATCTTTAACGATTTGTTGAAGAGTGTTAACAGGTGACGCTCCGTCCCACCATCCGAGGAGAGCATTCGCTCACCTCGGAGGAGTGACTCCGCTTATCTTCTTGGAGATTGTCTCTTTCTGCGCGCTTTGCCGCCCATCCCAATCTTTCGTCTTTCTCTTTTCCGCGGATCACGGGTCATAAAACCGCGTTTTTTCAAGATCGGCCTGAATTTTTCCCGATCTAACTTTTCCAAGGCTCTGGCTAAACCGTGAACCACAGCCCCTAGTTGGCCTATTTTGCCCGAACCTTTAACTTTAATGGTAATCAAATATTTATCGATAGCGTTGCAGGTGCGCAAAGGAGCAAGATAAGACTGTTTTAAGATTTCTCCGGGAAAGTATTTTTCAATTGGCTGATCATTGACCATAATCTCACCTTTTTTGTGCGGATAAAGCCGAATTCTAGCAGAAGCTGTACGTCTGCGACCGACAGCAAAGATAAAGGAAGGCTTTTTTGCTTTTTTTGCTTTGGTAAGTTTTTTAGGTTTTTTGGTAACCATAGGTTTAGATTAGGCTAATTTGGCGAATTAGGCAAATTAGTCTAAACGGTCTGATTTGGTAAACTTGTCTTTATAAATGTGTTCAGGACCGGAAAATACTTTTAATCTGGCCATTCTCCGATCACGCAGTTTGTTTTTGGGGAGCATATTTTTGATCGCTCGCTCTATTATTTTCCTCGGATCTTTAGCCATCTGCTGGCTGAAAGTCAAAGCTTTTAAACCACCCGGGTAACCAGAATGACGATAATAGATTTTTTGCTTTTTTTTCTTCCCGGTAACTTCCACTTCAGCGGCGTTAATACAAACGACAAAATCGCCGCAATCAAGATGGGAAGTATAATAAACTTTATTTTTCCCCATTAAAAGCTGGCTAATCTCAGTCCCTACCCGACCCAAAATTTTGCCTTTTAAATCTACAAGATGCCATTGACGTTTAATGTCTTTAAGTTTGGTAACGTATGTCTTTTGCATGTTGTGACACTGAGAACACTGAAAATTTCAGTGAACTCAGCCTACTTCTGTGTTCTCTGTGTTGCTTTTCTCCCATCCGATTTTTTATCCCTAACCGCCTTGCTTTCTTTAATTTCCTTTTTTCTTTTTTCCACCAGCTCTATTTTTACCATCATCGCATCGTCCCCGCGCCTTTTACCTAATCTAACAAAACGAGTAAAACCACCGGCTCTTTTGTTAAAACGAATAGCAATGTCATCTACCAGTTTGTTGGCGGCAATTTTATTAGGCAGAAAAGCTAAAATCTGGCGGCGGGCATGCAAACTGCCTTCTTTGGCCTTGGTAATCAACTTGGCCACCAATCTTTTGATGGCTTTAGCCTTAGCTTCGGTAGTC
>DATKWX010000043.1:0-3918 GCA_035529355.1 Bathyarchaeia archaeon | reverse complement strand
TGAGTTTGGAGAGTTCCAATCGTTAGCCTTGCCTTTTTTATATGCATTGATTTGGGCTTTGTATTCCCAATTTTTAAGGAGATGTGCACGTACTTTAAAACCGCCTTCATGAAATTTACGCATTTCATCGCGATACCTGTTAACATAATCGAGTTTATTAACTATCCTATTCCAACAATCGCGCATTTCGGACCATGGGATAAAACGATCGGTTAGTATATGAAAATGTAAGTTACCATTTTTTTGCTTTTCAGCACGCCATATATAGTTTCTGACATTCCATTTTTTACGCGCTTCGATGAGAAACTGGTTTAAACACTTTTCCTTGATTTCGTTATCAGAATGGATTTGAACAGAAGGAAGAGTAAGCGTAATAAAAGATAATTTGAATTTAAAATACTTGCCGTGAGGGGTATCTGGCAATCTTTTATCGCCGGCGAGGAAAAGGAGATATTCGATAGCCTTACCGATTTTCCGCTTGGCGACTTTTGAAACTTTACCTTTATGATCGTTACTAACACCTAGTAAATATTTAGAAGGATTACGTTTAGGCCTGACCCCATCCCAATTAACCTCAGAATAAATATTGATGCGATTGGGATGTATGGCGACCATTGGCACAATAAATGGTTCAGCCATGTTTAAGCGCTCAAAGTTAGTAAAAGTTCTTCCAATTTTTTACGGGTAAGGATAACACCGTTGTATAAGTGAAAGCGTTCCCATTTAGAACCATTCCAATAGAAACATTTAATATTAAAAATACCTCTACTGAGCTGGAGAGAATGATAATGTTTAAGTTGAGGAACAGTAAAAAAGAAAACCTCATGATATTGATCTTCACTTTGACGGATCCAGATTTTAAAGCCTTGACCATGCTCAGCGTTATAAAAAGGAGCATGCTGATGTTGTGTATTATAAATTTTGTTTTCCATATATTAAGAATTTGAGTTCTGCATGTAGATGATAAACCAAAGGAGCACGTAGATGCAAATAAATTGTAGGATAATGATAAGGCAGGTGGTAAAGGTTTTTTTAATCATGACAAAAAAGAATCTAAACAGGAACTAAATTTAAAAACAAGGAATTAAAAAAATCAGACTGCCATAATTCCCGTTTTGTTTTCGAGTAATTGGCAATAGAGCTTGGTTTACCATAGCGAGGGGCATAATTAAAAAGTAATAACATGTTGGAATATACCACATATTCTTTGTTAGTAATATAACCATGCCAAGTACATATCCTAAATTTAATTAAAGCGGGCAAAAAGTATTCAATACGACCGGGGGGATTTTCAAAAACCCACGGTTTACCCGAATTGCAACAAATCGATAAACATTTGCTGGCTACTAAAATAAAGTAGTCCGGGGAAACCTCCCACCTCAAAGAGTTAGCCTTTGTAAACTGAACACAAGGTGGAGCTGCAACTATAATATCAAATTCTTTACCGAAATCAGAAGATAGATCGAGGACATTTAAACCAAATTTAATATCAATAGAAGTAACCTCAAAATGCTCTGGCCATAGATTTGAAAAAAAACATAATTGTAATATTTTCATGACAAAAAAGAATTAAAAAAAAATTAAAGTTTAAGAAAAAAAGCACACGAAGACCTACCATGTATATTATCTGTAACAACTTTTTTAAAGCATGAATTTGCAGAGCTGGGATAATAGCGTTTACAGGAGTGACAAATTTCGTTAAAATTACCGGGGCAGGACTGAAAACGGTAAACTTGCATTGCTGAATTTTGCATAAGAATAGTGTGTTAAAAAAGGGCTGACAAAGCGTAAAAGCCCTCAACCCCAAAAATCCAACTTCACAAGAAATATTCTCATTTGGTCATCTTATCGCTTCTGGTTGCTCCTCAGCAGAGCCATTATCCTTTCAGATGACTTAGTAAAGGAACAACGATTTTATTAAAAAAGCAATAGCAAAAACGGTGAAATTAATCACCGCAAAGAGGTGATATAAATCACCGATAAAAGGTGATATAAAACATATAATTAAAATTAAGGAGCTAAAATGGTAAGAATTTCCTCTTGCCTTGCTTTGATACTGCCGTTTTTTGAATCGAACCATTGAACAGACATTGCAACACGGTCTCCGATTGCCGGAACTACACCAAACTTTGCAGTATAAAGAGAAGTAATATCGACAGTGTCAGTACGGTTAAGGTAAGTAGTAACAAAAACGGGAGATGTGCCGATAAAATTTTGAGAAGATTTAAAAGGACGGGAAAAAAATAAAATAAGTTGCCATTTGTCATCATCAGTGACGGAGGTTACACTCAAATCCAAATCGCCACTATCATTTGTTAAAGTAAATACAATAGTATCGGCAGGGGCAAGAATATAAGAAGGATTTGTAATTAAAGAAAGACTAGACATAAGGAGATAGACAGCAGTACGACAAAAAACAGAATAACCGCTTAATTCAGAAGAGGCGTTGTGTTTTGCATATTGAGGGTTAGTGGAAGCCCAAGTAACCCAATCAGCGCGTTGTGCATCGGAAAGCTCACCCCAAGCCTGAGTGGCACGTGCAAGAAGTTGCTTTTGTTTATTTTGCAGTGGAGTACGAGGATGTATAATATTAGGCTTAGATTTTACAGAATAACCGTGCGCATTACTCTGAAAAGTTGTGCCACCGATTGAACCGCGAATTGATTCTACTATTGCTCCATAAATTATTCTTGCCATGATTTTAAAATTAAACGATTTTATTATATTCAGCACTGCCACATTAGGCAGGAGGGTAAATTTATTAACCAGTAATAATACGCATAGACAAATTATCGATTGAAAAAGAGGCACTTGCAGGGTTTGAATAAAGCCTTAGAAATGTTAAAGCTACCGCTAGATTTACATCATAAACGTACGAACCTGAGCTAAGAAAAAAGTAATCAGCGTAAGGAGCGGAAAATAACAAGCTACCAACTTGATTAGCAAAAGCAAGTTGAGCGGTACCAACACAGTTAGTAATATCAAAAGAAATACGACAAGATTGACCTAAAGAAAGAGATAAAGACTGCCCAAACCAATTTAAAGAAGCGACTAAATAATTAGCAGAACCACCCGATATAGACCAACTACCATTAATAAGCCAACCATATGCAGAATAAAAATCACCATTGATAATAAGCTCAGAACCATATGGACTTAGAACCGCTTTATAGACATCAGGTTGTAAAGCAAACCCATTACTTATATACACAAATTGAAGTTGCATCCAAAGTGAGTGCCCAGACAAATGATGTTTGTCACCATTTTTATTAAATCGATCATGCGAAACAGCGTATTCATCCCAAATTTTACGTTGTAGAGCTGTGAGAGCTCGCCAACCTGCCTGCATTTGCGGATTGTAGGAACGAATTAAACTTTGTGCTAATGATGGTTTTTTTTTATTAATAGGTTTCGAGCGCATTTGTGCACCGCCATGAGAGTTTTGGAACGTATGACCACCGAGCGAACCATGCCCTTCTGTAACTATTGAACCAAATTTAACACGTGCCATTTTACGATTTTATTGAATAAAAGAAAAAAAAAGCTCCGAAGAGCTTAATTTAAGACGAAGCAACGACAAGTGTACTGGCTTCGATAGGAACACCAGCGATACCGCTAGTTTCCTCAACTTGGATACACTTTACAAATACTTTTTGTCCAACTGCGCCAGTGCTACCAAAAACAGCTTGATAAGCAGCAGTAACATCTGCAGGGGAAGTGTCCGAATTCGGCAAAATAGCGATTAAGCGATATTCGCTCTTAACAAAACTTTTACCTGGAGACATAGGCGCAGTGGCAAAAACTTTTACTAAATGATCCGCAGCAACTGCAGGAGCAAAAGTTAAAGCAACATCTTCAGCAACCGTTGCATCTTCAACACCAAGAGAGATACTGGTAAAAGCATCAACAGCCAAAGCA